>CAZIXJ010000539.1:0-2383 GCA_964542835.1 uncultured Hyphomicrobiales bacterium | reverse complement strand
GCCTCAGATGCAGCACTACTTATATATAAAAACTCATATGATATTAGCCTGCTTTCGTTATGCTATAATTTTAATTTGCCGGTAATTTCCGAAAATCATTTAGCTGCTAATAATATTATTGATAAAGTAGAAGGCGGTGTAATTACAAGCAAGAGTAACCCTGATAACGTAATCTCTCAGATTACTGCATTTTTCAATACTGCTGCTTCTTCAAATTATAATAATAATATCTTAAACAAAAAAAATACTGACCAATGGAAAGCCCTGTCAGATGAAATAATTAATATTTGCCGGAAAATTTTACCGATATAACTTATTTATTATAAATATTTTAATATTTGTTTGAAATGAATTATTTAATTTATAATTTTGTATTAATAATTTGTTAAATTAATAAGAATTATATTATGCGTTTAGTTATTTCAATACTTATATTTAGCCTTATGCTATCGTTAAAATTACATTCTCAGGAATATGAAGTAGCTCCTGATGTAGAATCCTGCAAACCCGGTGTATTAAAAGATGAAACATTACAGCAGGTAATTGACAGAGTAAATTTCATAAGAAGCCTTCATAAATTAAGCCCTATAGAATATGACCACAACGGAAGTCAGATGTCTATGGAAGGATGCCTAAATATAGTAGCAAGTGGAGAAGGCGGGCATATTGATGACCCAAATTCAGAATGTTATACTCAAGGTGCAGGAGAAGCAAGAATGAAATCAAATCTTTTTCAGGCTTGGGCATCTAATCCGATAAATTACACAAGTGTAAGCAGTATTGACGGATGGATGATAGATAACAACACCTCTAATCCTGAAAAAGTAGGTCACAGAAGAGCTATTATTAATCCTTTCCTGAAAAAATTCTCTTTTGGAAAAGCTGAGGGGTATTCGAAAGATGGTAGCATTTATATGGTTGCTATGAATTTTCTTTATCAGGATTACGTTACAGGTGCGGCTGAGGACGATGTGGATTTTATAGCTTACCCTTTTGAAAACTATCCTACAGAACTTGTGGATAAATCGTTTTATCTTTCATTCAGCACTATTTATAACAGAAGCGGAGCTTTTGCTAATGGTGATGTAGATTATTCAAATGCTGAAATAACGGTAATAGATGAAAATGAGCAGGAAATGCAGGTGAACGATGTTCAGTATGATCTTGAAGGCTGGGGTTCGTTACCGAATAACATTGTATTCAAAGTGTCGGGATTGCAGAATGAAGTAAAATATGATGTTACAATCAACAACGTTGTTTTTAACGGGCAATCTAATGATTATTCTTACTGGTTCAGGCTTACTGATGTAATTTCAGAAGAGCCTCCTGCAATACCTGTATTGCTCACTCCTGAAGATGAAAAAACAGATGCATCTGTAACTCAGGCTTTTTCCTGGGAAAAATCACAATTTGCATCATCTTATCAAATTCAGATAGCCACTGATAATATTTTTGAAAATATGTTTGATGAAGCTGAAAATTACACTTCCACTTCTTATGCTGCTTCAGGCAGTTTTGAATATGAAACACAATATTTCTGGAGAGTAAGAGCCAAAAATCAAAATGGCGAAAGCGACTGGTCTGACACAAGAACATTTACTACCGGTAAACCAACTCCCGGCAGTATTGCTCTTCTCGAACCTGCTGACGGCGCTGATGGCTTATCTTTGACGCCTACGCTTTTATGGCAATCTGATCCTGTGGCTACTTCATATGAAGTAGAATTTTGGAAAAATGAAGATATGGTAGGCTGGTCACTCTTTAATGAAAAAGATATTCCTGATACTACATATACCGTAGATGAGAGTAAAGATTTGAATACTGAAACTGAATATTTCTGGAGAGTACGTGCTGTGAATAATTCAGGAAATGGACAGTGGACAGAATTGTACTCATTTACTACAGGAGATGGTGCATCAGTATTTGCAGACAATTCTCAAATCAATTTGAAAATATCACCAAATCCATTCTCAGATGAATGTTTTATTACGTTCAATAATAAGAATGCAGAAAGAGTATTTTTTGATATTTATAACTTATCGGGAACAAGAGTTTACAGTAGAAATATCGGATACACGGGAGCAGGAGAGAATACTATTCTATACAATGCGAATGTAGAATCGGGAATGTATATTATCAGGCTTAAAATCGGCAACAGCACTTATCAGGATAGAATTATTATCAGCAGATAGTATTCTTACACATAAGTTAGATTACAATAAATAATAAAACAGATGTGCCGTACAGCAAATGTGCCGGCACATCTGATTACAAAAGATTTGATTTCTTAATTTATTGCTATAATACCAAACTGAAACTAACAATATGAAAAAAAAAGCAGTTCAGGCGTCCTCGCCTAAAGATTGCGAAACCTGTGCTGAGC
>CAZIXJ010000538.1:0-2385 GCA_964542835.1 uncultured Hyphomicrobiales bacterium | reverse complement strand
GTCATATTGTTAAAGCTAGAAATGTACGTCCTCAATCTCCACAAGAAACAGCAAATATTGATAGTCGAATAACTCGTTTTGAAGAATTATTTGTAAAACCAAGTGGAATAAATGATGACACTACAATAAGTAATATTTTTAATAATGCTACAAATGGAGCAACTGTTTATTTAACAAATGGAAATTATGATTTCAGTAATATTTTAGAAGTGCCTGAAAAATGTAGTTTAATTGGTCCAGGCAATGAAGGTAGTTATATAAGTGGATATGGAATTAGATTAGCCGGAGATGGTTCTCGATGCAGTAATGTATGTTTTAAAGATGTACAAGGAACATATTGTTTGGCAGTTGATGCAAAACGATGTAAAGCTGATGGAAATATTGCTATAAATAATAATACAACAAATGATAGTAATATTTTAGAAAGTGGTTTAATAAATATGATATCAAGAGGAGATTGCGAAAGTACAGATCCTCCTATGATTTTACATGAAACTACTCCGGCTTCAAGTGGCACGGGTACGTATCAGCGAGCAAGCGATCCTTATAGTGGTACGTATAATTGGGAGCTGGTTTCTGCCGGGACAAGCGATTATCGTTATTTTGTTGATGATCTTTCGACCACTAATATGCACAGACTTATACCAGGAAAAACATATCAGTTACGTTTTTATGCGAAACGCACAGCGGGGATGGCAACAGATGAATGCCGAGTGGCTTTGAGATGGTATGACGGGGCTAGTTGGACTAGTACATATGAATATGTAAATGATGATGATTATACATTGCATACAAAGAATATAACGTTAGGTATTGATGCTGTAGGATTTCAGTCATATCTACAAATCCATGACACAGCCACATCCGGCGAAAAACTTTCTATTGATAGTATAGAACTTAAAGAATTATGGACACCAGCCTTTTATATATCAAAAAATAGTGTTAATTCTATGATCTTAAATAATTATGCCGAAGACAACGGCAATCTGATAGACCGTGGCGATTGCGAGAGTACCACCGCACCGATGGTCGAGGGCGAGAGTACGCCGGATGGTAGTGGTACGGGTACGTATCAGCGGGCGAGCGATCCATATAGTGGTACGTATAATTGGGAGCTTGTAAGTGACGGAACGCAGGTGTGGCGACGACTCACGGAAGACACTTTAGACATGCATGGTTTTATACCAGGAAAAACATATCGAGTGCGATTTTATGCGAAACGCACAGCGGGAATGGCAACGGATGAATGTTATTTTGCGTTTTCATATTATGATGGTGAGTGGACTTCCTCTAAGGTATATATTAACTCGGATTCATATACGTTATATACGATTGAGATAACGCTCGCTACAAGCGTCACAAGAATAGGTCCATATTTTGGAATTGACAGTACCGCCACATCCGGCGAAAAACTTTCTATCGACGACGTACAACTCCTTCCGATCGGCACACATAACGAACACGATACTCAGTTTATCGATAACGGCACGGGGACGATATAATGAACAGTTGGCAACAACCTGATAGTAATATACCGAGCGTCGGAACACTACATCTGCTCGATGAAGCGGATAGGAATGGTAGTTGGGATTTGGATGATTCTTCAGTTTCTACGTCTTGGGAGACTGCGGATTTTAGTGAGGACAGTCGAGTTCCGGGTGATGCATGGGCTTTTTATGGGCTTTGTCAAGTTCATGGGGGGACTAATGTAAGCACGGATTTATGGATACGCCATTATGGAAGTAGCGAAACATCGGCTACAAGATTGAGAACCCTTTTTTGCAAGGATGAAGAAGGGTCCGCTTTTGCGAATGGAATACCAATTATCATAATAGTTCGTGACGGACAATTTCAGTATCGTGCATATGCGTCTGCTGCGGTAGACAGGTTCCTTTTCAATTTATGGGGCTACTATCTATGAAAAAATTAAAAATAAACAAACAAGGTGAAGTGGTCGGCATCGGCGCGTTCGGCGGAAAGAACCCGGAGTTTATATACATAAGAATACCGGATGATTACGCACTTGATGAGCTTACAGATGAAATTGGAAAACCTCTATATAAATATGGTGGTATAAGTCAAGAGAATGAAAAGATGATAATTAAATCAAATGACCGAGAGGACACTCCGAAAGAAGCGCGAAAACGAAAAGAGACTGATTTCCGCAAACGATATTCAACTGAAGAAAGAATACGATTACAAGATGAGGCAATAAAAGCATTAGTTGAAGGAAAGTCAAGTCCGAAAGAATATCAGGATTATTTGCAAGCTAAAAAGGATTTAGATTTATGAAGCATTTAACAATACCACAGAGTAAAATTACATTCTCTGAATTACCAATAGGTACAATCATTCCTTATTCGGCAGAAACTGCGCCTGCTGAAT
>CAZIXJ010000537.1:0-2398 GCA_964542835.1 uncultured Hyphomicrobiales bacterium | reverse complement strand
ACCACATCATCATCCGATGGAAATAAAATAGCCAAACATCATACAACAAAAGATGAAAGGCGAACACTTGCCGACAGGATGAAAGACCCTGATGATGAGCTAAAACTTGTAATCGTAAGAGATATGTGGCTCACGGGATTTGATGTACCTGCAATGCACACAATGTATATTGACAAGCCAATGCAGGGGCATAATCTAATGCAGGCTATTGCAAGAGTAAACAGAGTATATATGGATAAGCCGGGAGGTCTGATAGTTGATTATCTCGGCATTGCAGCAGATTTAAAGAAAGCACTTTCATTTTATTCAGAATCAGGTGGAAAAGGCGACCCTACTGAAATGCAGGAAGATGCAGTAAATCTAATGCTCGAGAAAATAGATATTATTTCTAATATGTTTGAGGGCTTTGCTTACGAAGATTATTTTGATGCAGATACTTCGGGCAAACTTTCAACAATTCTTGCAGCAGAAGAGCATATTTTAAGTCAGGACAATGGTAAAAAGAAATTTATTAACGAAGTAACAGCTTTATCCAAAGCCTTTGCAATAGCAATACCACATGAAGAGGCTCTTGATGCCAAAGATGAAGTTGCATTTTTTCAGGCAGTAAAAGCAAGATTAGCAAAATTTGACCAGACCGATACAGGCAAAACAGATTATGAAATTGAAACCACAATCAGGCAAGTAGTGGATAAAGCACTTGTATCAGAGCAGGTAGTTGATATTTATAGTGCAGCAGGTATTAAAAAGCCGGATATTTCAATATTGTCTGAAGAGTTCCTGCTTGAATTAAAAGGTATGGAGCATAAGAATGTAGCATTGGAATTACTGAAAAAACTATTAAAAGATGAGATAAAAGCGAGAAGCAAAACTAATCTTGTAAGGAGTAAAACCTTAATGAAGATGCTTGAAGAAGCAATCAAAAAATATCATAATAAGATAATAGATGCAGTAGAGGTAATTGATGAATTGATAAATGTTAGCAAGGAAATAATTAATTCAGACAATGAAGCAAAGGAACTTGGTCTGACTGATTTTGAATATGCGTTTTACACTGCAGTTGCTGATAATGAAAGTGCAAAAGAGCTGATGCAACAGGATAAATTAAGAGAACTTGCAGTAGTTCTGACAGAAACCTTAAGAAAGAATGCTACAATAGACTGGGCTATTAAGGACAGCGTTCGAGCAAAACTTAAAGTATCTGTAAAACGAATACTGAGGAAATACGGCTATCCACCTGATATGCAGAAATTAGCAACAGAAACTGTATTGAAGCAGGCTGAGAAATTAGCTGAAGAATTAACAAATTAAATACTTACATTTTCCTGAAGCAAATCTTGTTAATTTCAAGAGTAATCAAAGATGCGTTTTATAAAATGTAAATTAGGAGTAAATTATGATTTCACCTTCATTAACCGAATGCAAGCAAGGACTTTACAATGTTCACCTCCGCAATATGAATATATTGTAATGTTGTTCATTGAATCCATATTATTATTTATTAATTTTTGCATTTTTCTGAGAACTATTATATTAAGGTGTAAATATTATTATTAATTAAAATTATAGCTTGGAATTATGCCTGAAGAAAAAACAGAACAGTTAAAATGGCGTAGTCGGGACTTGCCGGGTACTTTCTACACTCGTGGCAAGTCTCGTGTTATTTGGTACAGGTACGGCAGACATACCCGTATATCTACTTCATTGCACTACACTGCAAAAAATAAAAAGAATGCAGTGGAAAGGGTAAAAGCAATGTATATGAATACAAATAAGGATAAAATCCAAATAAGAATATCAGATGCTATTAAGGAATTTATAGCTATTAAAGAAAAGACAGGCAGTTCGGAATTTACTCTTTACAACTATAAATTGGCGTTTAGACAAATGTTTGATAATGATTATTATATTGATAATACCGATATGATAAAAAAAGAAGTATTGAAAAATCTCGCATCGCATTCAAAAACAAGCTCAAAAACAATAAAAATCAAATTATTAAAATCTTTCTTTAATTATTTATCTCCTTGATTCCTTTCGTTGGAGCTAACGGCAGGGGATAGGCAATTATTGATGAAGTTATAAGTGAACTTAACACGTAAGCTTTATTATGGATTTAGCCGGTCATTTCAGACAACTCCATTCTTTTTACAAAATCATATCCTAATTCATACAATTCCGAAGCATGACTTAAACTTAGAATATCATACTTGTCGATCCCTTCGGGCTCAATAAACAAAGAGGCATGTTTATGTACTTCATAGATATTGGTATTAACACTCATATAAAAAGTACGGGTGGCTATCTGAATGAGGTTTTTAAAACTTTCACGCGGGCTCAAAGGGCTGATATTAACAACAATAATATTATCACAATCATTTTTCAAAGGTTCAACAGG
>CAZIXJ010000536.1:1388-2398 GCA_964542835.1 uncultured Hyphomicrobiales bacterium | reverse complement strand
AATATTATTTACTAATTCATTTTTCATTAGTTTCACATTATTATAGAATAATCCTCTAATTCAAATTTAATAAATGTTTTTTTAATATGCAAGTATTTTCATGAAAAAAATAAATATTTTTTTTCCTGTTCTCACCCTGCCTCCGGTCATCTGATATGCTCTGCATACTTGTAATATTCAGCCTCGTATAACTGAAGAACTTCTCTTTAATTTAATATGCTAATCTTTAACAGATGCAGTTAATTGCATCTCCACCATAGGGACAGCTTTTGATGTTGTGGGAATTTTTAATTTTGTGCTTAAAAACCCAGCGCCTTTCTTATATTTTAATTTTAATGTAAGAGTTTTGTTTGCTCCGCTCTTGATTGTTTCGTTTTTTCCGGAAAATTCCAATATGTCAAATTTATCATTATCCTCTATCGGGAATTTTAATTTCAAATCCTTATCTCCGAGATTCATTACATTAAATTCATACTCTATTTCATCCTCCGATTTTATATTAAATTTAATAGGTAAATCTTTGGGATTTATTAATAAATCACGATAAACAAAAATTCTTATTGGTAGTTTTAATTCAGGGAAGTCGGGATCATTTGTTTCAAAATACAAATAATAAATTCTTTCTCCGGTAAATTTTTGTAAATTTATTGTTATGTTAAGTGCTGCAGAATCACCTGGTTTTATAGTGCGGGCGTCAATATTAATATCTGTGCAACCGCAAGATGCACCTAATGATTCAATTTGCAAATCATCATCTCCGAGATTTTTCAGATAATACTTCAACTTATATTCTTTTGGATATAATGTATCCAAATCAATGGAATTATTATCATTGATATATAATACCGGTTTTGCTTGTATTGACAGGCAAACAGTTAATAAGATTAATATATATTTCATCATTTACTCACATAATATTTTTTTCAGATACATTTGATTGCCGGAATAGATTATTGCAAATACTATTTTTGTGTTGTTTATTTCATATGACGGTATTTGATATTCAGGTC
>CAZIXJ010000536.1:0-1378 GCA_964542835.1 uncultured Hyphomicrobiales bacterium | reverse complement strand
TATTATTACTATATAATGCTTGACCTGAAGCTGTGTATAATTCGATTTTGTCAATTAATTCACTTTCTGCAGATTTAATGTTTATTATCTGATTCCTATTATCATAATATACATTAAAAATTGAATTATCGACACTTGAGGAAACTCCTGTTGCTGTAGATACGTTTAGTTTGTTCATAACATATATTCCATACGTACCGGTTACAACCATTTTATTATCGGCTTTGATTATTCCATATAATCTATTATATTCTTTATCATCTAAGGGATTATTATAAGAAGCGTTTTGATACTTTGGATCCCCTATCACACGCCAGTTTTCCCCGTAATCAAATGTTATTAATAATCTTGATGTAGTTATCTCACATACAATTCCAATTGGGCTGTTATCAAAAAAATCAATATTCGTAAAATATGATAAAACAGGAGAATTATAACGATACAGCAATTCCCAGTTGTCGCCCATATCAGGTGAAAATAAAATAAAATTATATTTATTTCTATTGTTTTGATTAATTCCAACTTTATAAGAACCGGCACTCCATATGGAATCATTTCTCATATAGAAACCATCATTAATAGATGGACTCTGATAAATTTTGTAATCAATCGGATACTCTTTCAGTTCACTCCATGACTCACCAAAATCTTTTGAGAAACGAAAATACCTTTTTTTGTAACCATCTTTATAATATTGCAATACAAGCATTAATGTATTCTCATTTTCAAAATACTTAGCAATCACTACAGACATATTTTCAGAACAACTATAAATTTCTGTCCAGTTTTCCCCACCGTTTTCAGTTCTATATAAATAACCTGTGCCTGAACTATCTAATGTAGCAAGAATTCCTGTGTTGGAATCTCTAAATACTAAATTTGTTGCTCTTTGGTTTTTAAAATCATTATCTCGGTATGTATCCCACTTTTCAGTTTCTATATTATATACTTTTATTACACTTCCGGTAAATTGACTATTAAAATAATAATTTCCCGAAACAACAATTCTTTTATTCGGCAACAAACAATAATCTACAACATTTATTGTGTCATTTGCAGCAATCCATTTTATTTCTTTCCAAGTATTTAAAAAATCATCCGAATAATATGTTTTACCTTGCATTTCATTAATATAAGTAAGGAAAATATTTCCTTTATATCTTGTTAAAAATTTCGGTTTAAACGGCGTCTCCTCAAAAGCTGTCCAGTTGTAAAAAAGAGTATCGCCGTTTTGATAAACTGCCAAAGTATCCTGTTCATTTTGCGCTCTAACCGACATTACGATTATCATTAAGAAAAATAAATATTTCATAATAAACTCCACTAAATAATTATTTAAAAAAAAATTCGAAACCCATTTTAACACTAACAGTTGCAC
>CAZIXJ010000535.1:0-2398 GCA_964542835.1 uncultured Hyphomicrobiales bacterium | reverse complement strand
CATTATTAAAACTCTGAAAGAGTTTAACAGTTTAAAAAACGAAGTAACTTTTTACCTACTATAAATCATATAGAGCCAAATTATTTGATAATATTTATTCTTGCTTGTTATCTTTATATGTATTAATGTGTACCAGACAACTATGAGGCATTATAAATTATGTTCAGATTTAATGGTAATAAATTAATTTAATGTAAAAATATCTTGTATTAAGAACAGGCTGAAAATATGGTATTCTTTTCATTCATTGGAAAACATGATCATTTAACTGATGAAAATATAGGGCCCTGTTTAAAAATATATCTCAGATTTAAAAAATCGATAAATCAAGTGTATTTATTGGTCAGTAAATGTAGTAGTTATGAAAATGATGAATATCTTCAAATAGCCCATACAAACAAATATAGAATCCTTCAGGAAAATCACAATGTCAAGGTTGAAATTATTGAATTAGATATGGAGACTCCAATTGATTTTGATATTGTTTACCCAACAATATTAGATTCTGTATATTCAATTTTAGAACAAAACAAATTAACTGATGAAGAAAAAATTATAAACATTTCATCGGGTACACCAACAATGACTACATGCTGGGTATTATTAGCGCAATCCGGCTTGGTCAAAAAGGCAAAACTATACCAATCTTTTGAAAACAAATATGCTCAGCAGAAAGGTACATCTACTCAAGAAGTCAATTTAAGTATCGACGATTTCCCAAGAATAAATAAACCGAACTCTGTAAAAAGGAAATTAACCATATTAAACAGAGAGAAAAATCAACTACAACGGGAGTTAAAGAATCATGAACTTGATCAAAAAATTCCTGAACTAATTGGTACATCGCAATCAATCAGGGAAATAAAAGATCAATTATTACGCGATATCAATGAAGATACAAATGTTTTAATTACAGGTGAAAGGGGAACAGGAAAACAGGTTGTTGCAAATACAATATGGCGGTTATATCATAATATTCGGGATACTGAACTATTAACTTTTGATTGTGGAACTTTTCCAAAGGAGTTGATAACTGCCGAATTATTTGGTTATAAAAAGGGGGCTTTCACAGGAGCAACTCATACAACTGAAGGAATATTAGCTTCTGCCCATAACAGGATGATATTCCTGGATGAAATTGGAAACATGCTGATGGATGGACAAAATAATCTTTTACGGTTTTTAAATTCAGGGGAAATAAGAAAAATTGGTGATACCAAGACAATAAAAATAAACACACAGATAATCGCTGCTACTAATAAAAATATTGGCGATCCTGCTATTTTTGCACAGGACCTAAAGGATCGGTTCGATGACATTATTATTCTTCCACCTTTGCGGAATAGAAAAACAGACATTCCGAAATTAATTGACCATTTTCTGAAAAAATATGCCAAACAAATAATGATTTTTGATGGTGAATTAATGGATAACTTAATTCATAAAAAATGGCCCGGCAATATTCGGGAACTGGAAAATTTTATTCGAAAAATAATTAGAAGATTTCCTGATAAGGGAGAGGTGCGATTAGGCGATTTGCCGAAACGATTTGAGATATTAGCGGCAGAAGATTCCAATGATCATCAATTGCCTGATTTACCATTAAAAATCCCTTTGGATGAATACAATCAAAAAATTATTAATAAAGCAAGAGAATTAGCCGAAGGGAAATTAGTCAAGGTAGATAGATTATTAAATCAGCAAGAGGGAACTGAAAAACAACGGCAATATCGATTAAGACAGAAAAAAGAATAGTAACGAACGTTATGACCACGGTTATGCTTGTTATGTGACGGTAATTGTTGTTTGTATTTAAGTTTTTGATAATTAATAGTTTGAAGATAACCGGATAATGTGGCATTGTTTATGGGAAAGCATTATCAATGATACAATTTTAATTATAAGGAATGCTATGAAAACTTATTTGAAGCAATTAAAGGTTTATAAATTCAACTTTAGCGTTAAATGCCTGGAGGAGATTCAACTGCCTAGATTTGCCGGATCCACATTACGTGGCGCGTTCGGAATCATGCTAAAGAAAAGTGTCTGTGTACAGAGAAAATGGCGTCATGAATGTGATCAATGTATGATAAAAAATAATTGTATTTACTCATATATTTTTGAAACGAATAATTTAAAGTATGAGGATAAGACAATAAAGTTAAAATCACCGCCACATCCATTCATTTTGTCCATAGAATTTAATGATAGACCCGTAATTTTTCCTAAAAATGCCATTATTGAATGGGAATTTACATTCTTCGGCGATCGAATTCAGGACACCTTGCCATATATTATTTTTACTTTTGAAAAAATGGGAGAGAGTGGCATTGGTAAAACAAGGGGACAATATAAAATTAATAATATCATCATGGAAACCGCTGACATTTCAAAAATT
>CAZIXJ010000534.1:0-2404 GCA_964542835.1 uncultured Hyphomicrobiales bacterium | reverse complement strand
GAAAAACAACTCAGTGGAATTACTAATAGTGATTTTAATGTTTTAATATCAAATATGATAAGTGATGGTTATGATTCTGAACTACTTTGTAACTGCTGGAAACAAATCGTTGATCAAGTGCCTGATTTATTGGTTGATTTTGATTCAAAAACAATAAGAAAAAATTTTGATTTATTAAATGCTTTCTTGGATTGTACCGGAAGAAAATATGAAGGTTTTAGTAGTGATTATAACGATTACTTCCTCAATGCTCATAAATTTATTCCTGATCCTGTACTTACTAATGAAATATATGGAGATATTTCAGGTATTAATGGATTTAATGAAATTACTATTAAGGACAAAAGCGGAACATCTTATAAGTGGACTTCAATGATCAGTGGTACTGATGATTCTTTTGAAGGTGTTCCAACCATTGGAGTAAGATTATGGGAAATGTTTTATCAATCATTTTTGTCATTGTATTTTACAGATAGAATTAATAATGGATATGCAACTCAAACTGAGAAAGCCTTAAAAGATGCTTTATCTGATGACGAAATTGACTTCCCCGATGATTTTAAAAATGGTGGAGACATACTTGAAGTAATTAATGACATGGAAAGTAAATGTGAAAATATGTGTGATGCAAGAAGAGAAGAAATCATTCAGGAAATTTATGAAACTTATAACTCGGTAAATTTATCGGTTTATGGGCAGAACTATAAATATGACCACAATAATAATGACAAGATTGTTTACAATTATGAAAATGAATTTGATAATTTGGCATATGATATTCAAGAGCCTGAAAAGGAATGTATTATCCAAAATATTATTCTTGATTGCAAGTCAAAATGCAGTCTTGAGCATATTTATGCTGATTTTTATGACGATGGTGAATTAAACACAGTTAATATGCAAACTGCAATGGAAGATTATAAAAAAGCATATCTTTACAATATTGATATGGAATATAAATTACAAGACTCTTTGTGTTCTGAAGGTTATGAACGAATTGATTTTGTTATGCCTTATAATTTTTCAGAGTGTTTAGAGGATTTCGAACATTTCTTAAATACAGATGTAGGAGGCTTTGTTTATCAAAAAATACATAATGAAAATAAAACATATGCTGAAATTATAAATGACGTTAATTCAATGATTGAAGAATTCATCAGCGAACTTTCATGTGGTATAATATTTGACTTTTGTTATGATGATTATTATTGTAATCCAACCACGCTTAATAATGCAACTGGTCCATTTTATGATACAGTTATGGTTTCTGGAATATTAAATAGCTATTGTAACTTTGACAGTTTAAAATATGAAGTTGACCCACAATTTGATTCAACAAATACATCCCATATTCTTGAATTTAATCAGAAGGTACATGATGTCTTAATAAATGATCCATATATATATGGTCTTTATTATGGAAATAATTTGCATTGTTTAAATGATTTTGAATGGATGTTTTACTTACCTTCAGAAGGCTGGTTTAGTTATTCTTGGATATTTGATCCGCTTGAATGCGAATTAAGACTAATTAGATCCTTAGAAGGAGGTGGAAATGATGCTACTTATTTACCTGATGAATTTGGAAGGACACAATATAATTCTAATATGAATTATTATGGAGTATATGATACTTTATATTTTTCATGTATAAATCCTCATATGTATTGTTGCTCACCTGACATTTGTTTCTCATATGTTGATCCTTTTTTTCCTTATGATAAAGCAGTAATTGATGGATTTATAACAGATAATACTCCAAATAATTGCTGGCAGGAAAATAAATTGCAATTGGAATATGATTTAAAAGATCAAGTGGACGATTATATTAACCAAGTTGTAGAAAATGCTGAAATTACTTATTTGGATCAATGTGGTTTTGAAAATGGCATTAACGTATTGAATAATAACATTTCATATGATATTAATTATTATCATTATACTCTTTATTATTATGACAGAGCAGGTAATCTTGTTATGACTGTTCCTCCGAAGGGTGTTGATATGGATGTGAGTCATACTAAATCAGTTACCCCTGATCATACTTTTACTACTGAATATTATTACAATTCAATTAAAGAGCTGATTGCTACTCGTAATCCTGCTAATCCACCGGATAAATATACTTCATTTTATTATAATAAAAAAGGTCAGCTCACTCTTTCTGTATCTCCTGAGCAGTATGGTAGTGGAGTTAATCTATTAACATACAATTTATATGATAATCTGGGTAGGATTTATGAAACAGGCGAGAAAGACTTTTTGCATATGAATATTAATCCGGTATCAAAAAGATTTCCTCAACTTGCAGATTCTAGTATGATACAAGATTTCTCAAGTAGTGACCTGTCTATTTTAATTCTACAGCCATTTTATTCTGCCCTTACACAATATATCTACGATG
>CAZIXJ010000533.1:0-2408 GCA_964542835.1 uncultured Hyphomicrobiales bacterium | reverse complement strand
GGGCAAAAAAACTAAGCCTCTTCAGCAGAGTATTGTAATCCTTTTATAAATTGCTAGTATGAAAGCAACTTAGTTTTAAATCAGAAGGTTTCTTGCATAAAGAGACATACCAAGTCTGCCTGTAAAGCAAAACCTCACGTACCGAAATATCGTTACGTGAGGTTCAGTCTGTAAAGGAAGATAATTCTATTGTATCATTATTTTTCCTGTGAATTTCCTGTTATTTTGGATAATTGTGTAAAAATATACTCCCGGTGATATTGAGTTATCAATATTCCAGATAAATTCATTATCTCCTTTCTGAGCATTACCTTCATAAATCTGAATAATCGGCTTGCCGCTTATGTCTCTTATCACAACTTTTACCAAACCTGACGATTCTGCATTGTAAAGAATTCTGACAGATGATATTGCAGGGTTTGGCATTAGTTTTACTGATTTTTCAGTAGTGTAATCATAATCAACAGAAACAAATATTTCATCTCCGAATATCATGTCCTTATATTGCCAATTAACAAATAAATCCCACTGGTCATATGAATGCTCAGATGAAGTACCGTTAAAATAAGTAAAAGCACTTTGTCCCGGCGGAAGTATGTTTTCATCAATTATATCTCCGTTATCAAGAAAAGCAAATGCCTGCTGATAAGTACCATGGTCCTGCACTGCTTTGGGTATATCTTTCAAATCCTGATAAGTCATATCTGTAAAAGGAACTACGTAACTATTTAATACTTTGGCGCCATCATCAATATTATTTCCTTCTATCCAGTACAAATTATCTCCCTGATCCCACCATGAAGCCGGCTTGTTGTTCCAGTTTATAAAATAATCCTGATCTGAAAAATCTCCATGCGGCAAATCATCAAATGCCCAAAATTCCTGCCATTCTTCAGTACCGTCTCCCATTCTCGGAAATCTTGGATCTACTCCGAAATTTCTTTTTGGATAAAGACCAAGAAAATGATATTTAGCTTCCTTTTCTTTATTCATATAAAGCATATTAAATGAAATTGTACATTCCGAAATTGCTTCCATTACTTCTTCATCAGTTTCTGATTTTAATAAATTATATAGTGATTCCCAGGTTTTAAATTCATTCTGCCAGAAAGTATATTGATATGCCACAGCCATCTGCCCGGATGAATCTATCTGCAATACAGGTCCGTGATGACTTCTTTTAAATTCCACCGGATGAGGAATCTTATTAAAATTAACATCCAAGGAATAAATTGTATCGTATATTATTTCAAAATCAAGAAGCTCGTCGTTAAACTGATATTTATCAAGCTCTTCATTAAGTGTAAGCATTACTGCATCAGTATTATCCATTACTCCTGAAGTAAAAGTCCATGCAAAGTTTTCAGTTCTTCCGATAATTATTCCAGGGATACCGGTTACTGCTGCTCCGCCGGCGTGTAAAGTCGGGCTGTGAAGTTCCACTTCATTTAATATGGTTACTTCATCAGATTCAGGAGTGCCCATTTGAGGGCATCCAAGAAGCATACCGCTGTTATTAAAAGATTTATCGGGTGATATTAATGCGGCAAAGCTACCAAATTTATTCGGAATATTGTTTTTCTCTCTAAATTCGCGTGTTTTTGATTTTCTTTGTTCGATAAAAGAAGCAAAATCAGGTGGAATATCCATATTTGGAGATTTGTAAGTCTGCTCGACAGCTCCCTGCTCATCGCTTTGAAGGGTTGCATATACATCGGGATCGTTAATCGGATAATTTGCATCGAATGATTCCTCTCCCATCTGCAACATAAGCTGATAATTTTTAAGTTCTTCTCCACCAAATTGCCCAAAGATTCTGGACATATAAACAATCACTTCCATAGTATTAATATTAGTCCATTCAGGTATTTTTATTCCAAATTGTTTCAACTGATTATAATAATAATCCATATATTTTATAGGACTAATATTCATAGAATCAATATAGCGGTTAATACCATCAGTATATGAATTAATCATTTTCTGCATGCCGGAATTCATTTTGGAAAAATGCTCTGCAAGCTCATCAGATGTATATTGAGTAAGGCGTGCATTTACATCTTCTGAAATAAGCTGTTGCACATCAGCATCAAATAGAAATGAATTTTCAGCAAGCCTTCCTGCAGAGTTTATTCTAATCATATGTAGCTGAATCAATCTATCCTGAGCAGTTGAAAATCCCTGTCCAAAAAATAAATCGGCTTCATTATCGGCATAAATGTGAGGTACACCAAAATCATCTCTGTAAATATTAACTTCACCGCCTGATGGCGCTATTATTTTAAGTGTATCCAGTGCGTAAGTATTTGCAACTACAAAAATCAGTAAAAATAAAATGCTTTTCATAAAATACTCCTTATATTTAAAAATTTAATTTTCATAGTCGCAAGATAATAAAAATTAAATTA
>CAZIXJ010000532.1:0-2410 GCA_964542835.1 uncultured Hyphomicrobiales bacterium | reverse complement strand
TATCTGTATTTACTGAATTATACAATCCTACCCTCTCTTCCGTAAGAGTTTTTATATCTTTCAACAGTTCAAGATTTTCAGGATTTTCTGCGATTTCTTTTTTATACTGGTTTAATCTGAATTCGACATTCTTGATTTTTAATGATTTGATTGCATCGTTAATTGATACTTCAAATCCTTCCTCCTCAAAATGCTTCATATAATATTTCCAGTTTTCGCTTGGCTTTTCATCATTAATTGCTATTTCAGTAATGAAATCCCTAAAACCTTCATCTGCATTTTCATCCATAAGTATTGCATCAAGTATATTAGTATGCTCAGAGTATTTCATTAGCAAATTTAATATTTTTTTGCCAAAAGCGGTAACTAACAAATCAATGGAAAAATCGAATTTTTCAAAGAGGATATGCATATTCTCTTCATCATTAATAATAAATTTAATTATTATTAATTCTTCAGGTCTTAATTTATCCCCTATATTTACAATTCTTCCGGATTTCCCGACTTCATCCTGAATTTTTGGTTGTTTTTTCGGCTCAGAAATTTTTTGTTTTTTTTCTTTGTAAATTTGCCTCAGTTGATTTTCAGTTAGTCTGAATGTAGATGCTATCCTGCTTATATAAAAATCATGCTGTAATTCATCGGGAATTTGTTTTATCAGATTAATCATATCTCTTACAGATTCAGAAAGCCCCTGCGGAGAATCAAGTTTTCCGCTTTCCTTAAAGAGTTCCATTTTAAAATCAATAAAATCAAGAGCATCTCTTATTGCATAATCTATTGATTTCTTCCCGTTTTTTTGTATCATTGTGTCCGGGTCTTCACCTGCTGTGAGCCTTACCACTTTTACTTCAAAATTATTTTTCAGTGCAAGCAAAAGCCCTTTTTCCATTGCGGCAATTCCTGCTGAATCCGCATCGAGCATAAAATAAAGCTTTGAGGCGTATCTCTTTAGCAGTTTCAACTGTCCTGAAGTGAGAGAAGTACCTGATGCGGCTACTACATTTTCAAATCCGGCACTGTGCATAGCAAGCACATCAGCATATCCCTCTACGAGTATTGCTTCTTTTTTGTTTCTGATTGCATTTTTTGCTTCGAAAAGTCCGTAAAGTACATTGCTTTTATCATAAATAAGAGATTGGGGAGAATTAATATATTTTGCCTGATTTTTATCATCATTCATAATTCTTCCGCCAAATCCGAGAGTTCTTCCTATATAATCTCGAATTGTGAAGATTGCTCTGTCTCTGAAGCGGTCATATTTTTTGTCTTCTTTATCAATTATCAATCCGGCATCAATAAGATTTTCATCTGAAAATCCGGCTTTTAATGAAGAGTTCAAAATATAATTCCATGAATCCGGTGCATAGCCCAGTTTGAATTTTTCCATCAAATCCCGTGAGAAATTTCTGGAAAGGAAATATTCGTATGTACTTTTTCCTTCTTTGCTCAGAAGTAATTTATGGAATTTATCGGCAGCAAACTCAGCTACTTTATGAGCCTGAGACTTTCTCATTGCATCCGAATCAGATTCCTGAAATTCATCCAGCTCAATTCCGTATTTTGCAGCAAGTGTTTTACAGGATTCCACAAACGTCATTCCGTGAAATTCCATATTGAATGTAATTGCATTCCCTGCTTTTCCTGAGCTGAAATCTTTAAATATCTGCTTATCGGGTGAAACGACAAATGAAGGAGTTTTTTCTTCTTTAAATGGAGAGAAACCAACAAAATTACTACCGACACGCTTAAGGTCTATATTTTCGGATATTACCTCTACTATGTCGGATTTATCTCTGATTTCATTTATTTTATTCTCCGGTATCAGCATTTCAACATAAGAGTTTATTTCGTTCTTTTTTTATTTTTTTAATAATTTCATCTATTTGCGAGGAATCGGATATTTTTTCAATTGAATTAATAATATCGCTAAAATTAAAGATATATGACGTAAGCTCGGGACTTACAAGGAAATCAATGCATCGGATATAGTCGAGATGCTTTATTAGCCATATAGTTAAAAAATCATTCATATTTACTGATGCATTATCAAATTCTTTAAAAAATTTATCTGGTTGTATAAGCCCGTATTCATCCTGCTCGGACATAAGTTCTGTAATAAAAGTAACATAAGGACCGAAATTCAGGTCAATTATATGCTCTGATATTTGCTCGTTAGATTTATGAATATCAGATAATAAAGCAGATATTATCATTTCGGGATTAAAAATTTTGAACTCTTCAATGAGTGAATAGCATACTCTGGTAGAATGAAAAAAAACAGGAGTATTGAATTTCAAAAGGCTCTCAAGTGCTTTGTCAGCAAATTCGTATGCACTTTCAATTTTGTTAATCTGTAAACCAGATAATCTCTTACCCGTTAATTTGAGTATATCATCAATCGAATAAT
>CAZIXJ010000531.1:0-2418 GCA_964542835.1 uncultured Hyphomicrobiales bacterium | reverse complement strand
CAATTTTACAACATATTTACCATCAGTATCAAGTTTGATATGTTCTTTTGTTTCTAAATTATAAACAAATACATTTCTTTGAATAATATATTTCTCATTAATATAAGAAGTAGCTAAGTATTTTTCATCAGGTGAAACATCCATACATACAACTTTACTCGGATTTTTATAATCCCATTCCTTAATCTGATTAGAATCAAGAGAGATTACATCAACGCTATCAAGTGTTGTTTGCGTATGGAAATAAATATCCGTTGGATGACTTTTGCTATAACACAATAAATCCGAATTTTTAAATACATAAAATCCTGTAAACCTACCCGTACTTTTAGCTTCAGCTTCCTGAACTACTTCTCCTGTTTCGATGTCTCGTTTTTGAATATGGTTAGGTCCTAAATTACCATTTGTATAAACATAATAAATTGTATTATAAAAGTGATTTTTGTCATTTGACAAATACATTGGAGTATGAAAATATGATGCATACTTTTCTACTTCCCACAACACCTTAATACTATCTTCCTCCCCAACTACTTGTGCCTGCACTCCCACCGAAGCCAGCACATAAAAAGCTAAAATCAATAATAATCGTTTCATTACGAAACTCCTTCTAATAATGAATAAAATATAAATTATTCCGCATACATTGCGGATTTTTTTTTCTCAAATCCCTCGTTCCCGATTGAATCGGGACCACTCCCTTTGAACCAAAGGGAGAAATAACATCAATTGTAATCATAAAAGAAATATCAGGGCTTTAGCCCAATATTACCCCGAGCTGAAGCACGGGGCTATTCATGCTTTTTCAAAGAACATCTGCCACACAGACGAGGCACCGCCTCGTCTCTACGAAGAGAAATCATGTGTTTTCAGGGCTTCTTAAGACCTTCACAGCGGGTATTTTAGTTGCATTTTCGCTCCGTTTTTGTATCTCTGCATCCCAAACTCCGATTTGGGATGCTAAAATATTTCAGAAAAGTTGTACTTTGTCTTTCACTAAGCACAGCTTAGTTTGAAACTTTCCTTGCTAAATCGGAGTTTAGCAAGGAGTGGAAAACATTCCTTTCCAAAATAACTTTTTCCAAATTTGCCATATCCATAACTGTTAAGACACATAAGATTGAAAAATTAATCAATTTATTTTGAATAATTATTATAATAAAACGTATTATTTTTTATGAATGACAAAAAGAAAATAGTAAAATATTGGGTAAAATCTACCGAGCATGATTTGGATGTTGCCAAATCACTATTTGAAATTCAAAAATATGATTGGGCTTTATTCATTGGACATCTGGTAATTGAAAAAATATTGAAGGCGCATTTTGTTAATGATAATGAAAAAATCGCCCCTAAAACACACGATATTGTTTATCTGGCTAAAAATACAATGATAGAATTTGATTATGATAAAATCAGATTGCTTGATGTGATTAAAGATTTTAATATGGAAGCCAGATATCCCGATGACAAATTTTCTTTTTATAAGAAATGTACAAAAGAATTTACTGAAGATTATTTAAATCAAATTATAGGATTATACGAATGGCTGAAATCTCAGATACGGTATTGAATGATATTAATAGATTAATTGATGAATTGAACAAAAAGCAATTTGAAATATCTGATGCATTTTTGTTCGGTTCTTATGCAGAAAACAAAGCAAAAGATTATAGCGATATTGATGTTGCTTTGATTTCTGATAATTTCTCAGGAAACCGATTTAACGATAAAAATAGTATTAGAGATGTTTATTTAAAAATAAACTGGAAATTATCTCCATATCCTATTAAAAAAAGCCAATTGCAAAAAGACTGGTTTTTCACAGAAGAAATCGCAAAAAAGGGAATAAAAGTATATTAGAACTCCTACTCCTTAATAAATTTGTAGGTAAACTGCTCAGATTCATTCTCGACGAGTACTATATATGCACCGGTCATTAACCGGCTTACATCTATTTGATAGTAACCGTCATTAGTAATAATATCATCATATTTTATAACAATTTCAACATTAAGACTTGAAATACTTATTTTTTTTGTATCATTAGAAACAGGAATATTTACAATGTTGTTTGCAGGATTAGGGTAAAGCAATTCAATTTTTCCCTCTTCTTCTTTTGTTCCCATAATAGTAGCATAATTGAACTTTATGGCTCTTAAAATTATTTTATTGCTTAAATTTCTACTATATGTAATCATCAATGATTTTTTAGTAATATAAGCAAAAGGATGTCTAAAAATCAAACCTCTTGAAGATGTGGGCTTGCTAATTTCTAACTTTTCATTTGTTATAAAATTATAAATATTATTTACATAATAATTCATATCATTTTCACGATATTTAAAATCAGCAAAAAGTATCCAATTTTCAAACTCTGAAAAACAAAAATTATATGGTAAACTGTGACCCTTAGAT
>CAZIXJ010000530.1:0-2423 GCA_964542835.1 uncultured Hyphomicrobiales bacterium | reverse complement strand
GTGTTTCAAAACTTATATCATTCATTTTTTTCACCATATCAATATAATTTTATTTGAATTTTACAAATTACAAAATTATTGTAATTTATAAAAACATAAATCGAATAAACATTATATTTTATTGTAGAAATAATGCGGAGTTTAATCGGAATAATAACTCCTGATTTTCTTTGGTCATTTCTTAATCAAAATTCAATTCTTACTCCACCCACAGGAAATATACCAAGCTGATATACTTTATTTACTGCATCATTTTTAGTATCATATGTCCTCATAAGTATATTCTTATTATTTAATACATTTTCTATGGAAAAATAGCTGATAATTGACCAATCAGATAAATTCTGCCTGATATCAATACGGAAATCAAGTCGTGAGTAATCTGAATTTCTCAATGAATATGCTTCCTGTTCTATTAAATATGTATTGCCTCTTTCGGCGGATTTCTTTATATCAATCGGCGTATATGGACTTCCGCCGGCTAAAGTATATCTTCCTGAAAATTCGATAGTGAAATCATCTGAAATTATCCATTCATATCCTGCAAGTGCATTTATCACATACCTGTTGTCAAATTTACCGTTTCTTTCGATACCGTCAGAACCTGTATATTTTTGTCTGATATAAGACGCAGTAAAATTATAATAATAGCCTGAATTGAAATGCCTGATCAAAGATAGTTCTCCACCGTAAGCCTCTCCTGTACCGGTGCTTTCAGCTTCTACTCCGTATGCAACCGAACCGAAATTAGTACCTGTATTGGCAAAAGACCACGAGGACTCTTCGCCTGCTTCTACGGGGATATGTGATAAATCCTTGTAATATGCTTCTGCCTTTAATTGAGTGGATGAATTAAGCATAATATCATATCCTGCTACGTAGTGAATTGACTGCATAAAGTCCAGTTCGAGATTATTATCATCAGAATAATGAATTACCAATGGCAGCGACTGTTTATGCAATCCAAATCCGAGAGATATTGTTTGAATATCATCTATACGATAATTTGCAGATAGTCTTGGTTCTATTGTAAATTCATTATTAATATCAAGATATTGAGAAGCAAATCCGATATTTAGAGCGAAGTTCTTTGATAATTTTTTATTCCAGTTAATAAATGAAATACTCTGAATTGCATTGCCGTTCTTTTCCAAATCATATAAGCTGTTGCTGTTCCATCCTTTAGTGAATCTCTCTTCATCAAAATTATAGAATCTGTTTCTTATCTCCGTACCGAAAGAGAGCAGGCTGTTCCTCCCGGCTTTTAATGTGAAATCAGCTTTTGCAGTGTGATAGCCTTCATAAGAATTTTGCTCGAACCATTTATCTATAGAAAGAACGTTACTGTTCTTATCTGTGGTGATTGAATCAACCTGCGTCTGAAACCAACTGTTTGTAGAGCCTATTGCAAAATGTGCATAAAATCGTTCAGAGAGCAAATAGTCCCAGTTCAGTATAGTGCCATAGAAATCAGTTCCGTTTTCTATATCACTGTCCCCTGTAAATACATCATCAGTCTCACTTTCAAGTATATTTATGCTGCTGATGCCCATAATACCGGTAAGGCTTAGTCTGTGCTTATCGCTTGCAAACAGATTTATTTTCAGAGAACCGTCCTGATATCTCGGAATACCTGAAAAACCAAAATCCAAACCTGCTTTTTCCATTAAGTCCAGAAATGAATATCTGTAGTTTAAAAGAAAAGACATTTTATCTTTTATAACCGGTCCTTCTGCACCGAGTTCGAATCCGTTAAATCCAAATTGACCGTAATATTCATAATTTTGCATATTGGGTGTTCTCGTATTTAGGTCAAAAACACCGCTCATTTTATCGGCATATTGTGCAGGGAAAGCCCCCGTAAGAAAATCAGAATTATCGAGTATCATAGTATTAATTGCTCCTACAGGACCGCCTGTAGCTCCCTGAGTAGCAAAGTGATTAGGATTTGGTATATCCAGACCGTCAAGTCTCCATAAGAGTTCTACCGGACTTCCACCTCTGATTATTATGTCATTTCTTGTATCATTAGCTCCCACTATGCCTGCGAAATTTTGTGCCATTCGTGCCGGATCCATTCTGCTGCCTGCATATCTCTGAGCATCATCCACAGTAAAAGCCGTTCCGCTTATCAAAACTGATTCATTAATCGGTGTGAATGTGTTTTTTGCGGCAGTAACGGTAATTTCATCTGTTTCTATGTAACTTTCATTCAGATAAATATTCAGTATTGCTTCTTTTCCTGAAGAAAGAACGATATTTTCAGAATATTTATCATATCCCAGCGAAGTTACTGTTACTATAAGCCTGCCGGTGGGTACGTTTTCAATAATAAAAAAACCTGAAGAATTTGTATATGCACCTTTTTTTGTATTCTCAATAATGACTGTAGCACCGGGTATTGGATTCATTGTAGCTTCGTC
>CAZIXJ010000529.1:0-2426 GCA_964542835.1 uncultured Hyphomicrobiales bacterium | reverse complement strand
TTTCATAAAACTCACAACTCAAAATAATGATGTGATACACAGAAAATTCATAATAGAATAATCATTTTAACCTAAAAACTATAGTCCCGCAGAACATAAAACTTCTGTGGGATTTATTTTTTTAAAACACAGCATTTTCAAAAAACCTATTTCTCATCCTTATTCGTTATTTTTGTATATTGAATTTGTGAAATATGGATATTGATATAAATGGATGCTTTTAATCTGATACTTGAAGAACTTAGAGAACTAAAACGAAAGAACAGAAAAAATATAGATTATGCCGTGCCTGCTCTCTGGCTTGGAAATAATGAAGGCAATGCAGTAAACGTAAAGCCTTATGATTTTTTTATTGATAGATTTGAAGGAATCCTCTCAGCAGATACCCCTGCTCATTTTCCAAATCCCGAAAAATGGTCGGATGATGCTGTGATTTATAATCTTTTTGTAAGATATGCCACTTCATATGACCACAATCAGGACGGAGAGGTTATATCCGAACCTGATGAATTTGGCTTTAAAGAGACAGGCACTTTCCTGAAAGCAATTACTATACTCCCTTATTTAAGAACACTTGGTGTAAACACTATATATTTGCTGCCGATTACTTCCATCGGGATTGACGGCAAAAAAGGCAATCTGGGTTCGCCATATGCTATTCGCAATCCAAATAAATTAGATGAAAATCTGGCTGAACAATTTATAGAGGCAGATGTGGAAATGCAGTTCAAGGCATTTACCGAAGCTGCTCACAAACTTGGGATGAAAGTGGTATGTGAGTTTATTTTCCGTACTGCAAGCATTGATAGCGACCTCGCACTTGATAACCCCGATTGGTTTTACTGGATAAAGGAAAGCATAAGGGACAGAACTGAAAAAAATGATGAGAAGCACTACGGTCCGCCGATTTTCAACAAAGCAGAACTGAAAAAAATCAAAGAGAAAGTAGAAGCCGGCGAATTGAAAAATCTCCCCGAGCCTCACGAAGTATATAAAAATATGTTCGCCAAAACTCCGCAGAAAGTAGCACGCGTGGAAGATAAAATAGTTGGTGTATTCAAAGACCCCGACGGAAAAATCAGAAATAAAAATAACGTAAGAATTCCCGGAGCATTCGCCGATTGGCCCCCCGACGATAATCAACCCGTATGGAGTGATGTTACTTATCTCAAACTTTTCTCACATCCCGACTATAACTATATCGCATATAATACGGTAAGGATGTACGAAGAAAAGCTGGCAAAAGACGCAAACAAACTTACTGCTCTATGGGAAAATATTGAAAATATAATACCTCATTATCAGAAAGAATTTGATATAGACGGAGTGATGATTGATATGGGGCATGCTCTGCCTGAGGAATTAAGGGCAAATATTATAAAAAAAGCACGTGAGGTAAATGAAAATTTTGTATTCTGGGAAGAAAATTTTGTGCTCGCTGAGGAAAGCAAAAAGAACGGATACAATGCCTCTCTCGGCTATATGCCTTTTGATGCTCACAACCCATGGAAAATGCGGGACATAATTAAAATGTTCGAAGAAAAGAGATGCCCGCTTACATTTTTCGGTACTGCTGAAACTCACAATACTAAAAGAGCGGCAGCAAGAGAAGGAAAAGCCAATTTTTCCAAAATGACATATGCAGCTAATGCCATACTTCCTGCAATGACTTTTATTCATAACGGTTTTGAATTTTGTGAGACCACACCCATAAATACCGGACTTGGATTTAAAGATGAGGAAATTGCAGAATACCCGTCTGATAAATTGCCTCTCTTCTCTATAGCCAAAATGAACTGGAGCAATGATGAAAACATAATTGATTTCATAAAGCAGATAAATGAATTTGCTGATAAATATATCAAAGAATCAAATGATTTGGACAATGTAAAAATCCACCTTCTGGAAGGCAATCACTATGATATAGTTTCATTTATCAGAAGAATAGATACCACAAAAACCGAGATTCTTTTTGCAGGAAATTACAATGAAGAAGAAACAATCGAAGCAGAGATAGACCTGCTAAACGGCACAGAATCATTTACAGACATTTTAACGGGCATTACATACAAATCATACGATGGCAAAATCAATCTCACTCTCACCCCTTTTGAATTTGCACTGGGAATATTGGATATGTGAGGGGGAGGAGGGAAATATTGGCGATTGGCTAAGCAGCTGATTTTATTTTATTAATATTTTCAGGTTTATGTCTTTGACTCCAAAGAATATACTGAGCACCTTTATTATCAAGTGCCGATAAGTATTCATCACTTACTTCTTTGTCAATATCGTTAATCACTGCTAATCCAATTATTTGTTTTTTAGTTTGTTTTTCCCTTATTTTTTTAATATCATCCCATGTAAATAAGAATTGTGGTAGATTTAATTTATTTACAGAGTTAAATGATTTAATAACAATTTCA
>CAZIXJ010000528.1:0-2463 GCA_964542835.1 uncultured Hyphomicrobiales bacterium | reverse complement strand
TCCCGTACTTCGACTACGCTCAGCAACCACAGGACGGAGGAGGACGCAAAAATATGCACTTTGAAATGTGTACTTTTCTCAAAATTGTCCACCCCCTTTAGTTCCCCCGCCGGCGGGGGACAGGACAAATGCTTGATTGTGATAAATGGATAGTCTTTTTCAAAAAAATTAACAATTAAACAATAACAGAGGATTATTATGAATAAAATAATAGTGTTAATAATCTTTTTCTCTGCTTTTTATGCTTTTGCTTCGGAATTTGCAGAGCCTGATACGTTGAAAACTTACAGGTTAGGTGAAGTGGAAGTAACAGACAGCAGGGCAAAAGTTTCTAAAATTAAAAAAGCATCGGGAGCTGAAATCCCATATTATATTTTGCAGAATACTGACGTTTCTTCAATGTCGGAATTGCAGGCTTATATTCCTTCAGCGGTAGTAAGGACAAACTCCAGAGGTGAATCTATGCTGTTCATTCGCGGAGCCGGTGAAAGGCAACTCGGTCTGTTTTTCGATGGTATGGCTATGAATATACCATGGGACAATCGTATGGATTTATCATTTATTCCTGCTGATATTATCGGAAATATCAGAGTAAATAAATCCGCTAATTCAATTATGTACGGTCCGAATGTATTAGGCGGAGCAGTGAATATTTCCACCGTAGAAAGGACTAATCCCGGATACGGGCTTAGTCTGAAAGCGCAAGCCGGAGACGGAAACTCGAAAAATTTTTCCGTACTTCATGACGGAAAAGTCGGTAGTTTCAATTATCTTGCAAATGTATCATATTTCAGCACGGATGGCTTTATGATGTCGGATAATGCTCCTGATAATTTGGGAAATCAGAATAATAATTCATCTTTAAGGACAAATACCGATGAAGAGAGAAGTAGTTATTATTTTAGAGGAGAATATTATTTTACGGAAAAATCAGTAATCGGAGCTTCGGTATCATATACCAAACAGGAAAAAGGAGTGGCTCCTGAAACATATGCAGGAGAAGATGCAAGATTCTGGAGATTTCCGATAAGAGAACGTACTTTTGTAATTCTAAACGGAGATTTTGAACTTACTCATTCTCTTAATCTCAAAGCTACACTCTGGCAGGATGTCTTTTCACAAACCATAAAAGATTATCCTTCTTTGGCATATGACTTTACAACTGATGGTTCTCAGGAATCCGATGATACATATGGAGCACGCATAAGTCTGAATTATTCCCTTAATGATAACAACCGATTATCCTTGGCATTAAATGGTTTTACGACAAAACATAAAGTAACACAGCAGGAAGATTATGTTTTTACCGCACAGGGACCCTATGAACAAAATACTTTAAGCACAGGAGCTGAATATTCCGGCTTACTGGGAAATTTTCAAGTAAATGCCGGAGCAGGATTTGATTACAATGAAACTCCGAAAACAGGTTTGTTCGCGGAAGCTGAAGGCACTTCACAAAGTGATTTTGCAGGATTTTTATCTCTGAACTACCTTATTTCAGATGAGTTGGCGCTTGTAGCAAGTACCAGCCGCAGAACGAGATTTCCTACTATGCGTGAGCAGTATGACGGTGCATTGGGCAAATTCAAAACCAATCCTGATTTGAAAGCCGAAACAGGACTATTGAATGAAGCGGGAATAATCTATGCCGGTGATAACTTCAACATCAAAGCAGTAGGCTTTTATAACTTATATACTGATTTAATAGAAAGAATCCGATTATCCGAAGAAGAAGACCCCGAGCAAAGAAGAATGCGAGTAAACTATGCAGATGCATCTGTGTCGGGAGTGGATATTAATATGGATTATTCTCCATTGAGTAATCTTAATATAAGAGGTTTCTTTACTTATATGAATTCTTCTGCGGAAGAAAACGGCGAAGAGATAGAGCATTTGCTGCAAAAGCCTGAAATGGTTTCCGGCGTAAATGCTTCCTACAGATTTGATGTGGGACTTATCCCAAGGCTGGAGCTTGAATACACGGGAAAGCAATGGGACAATGACATAAACGGTGAATATGTGGAAATAGAGCCTTCTCTTATTTTGAATATGAGGCTTGCTTATTCATTTATGGTCGGCGATTTTTCTATGAATGAGATATTTGTAAGACTTAATAATATTACAGATGAATATCAGCTAAGCCAGTATGGACTTCCCGAACCCGGAAGAACACTATACGCAGGCTTTTCTTTCAGGATATAAGCTGTAATAACGAATAATTTAATTCATCCGGTGACTTTAGGGTCATCGGATGATTTAGAACAACTCTTAAAAAAAGCATTATACCAAACCGCTCTCAGGAATATGATTAAAAAAAACGGTATTTCAAACGTCCTCGCCTGAAATAAACAGTCGGGGACTACTGTTTTACACTAAGTTGCATACAAAGAAACAACTCATCAAACTTTTTAAATCTGTATCCTTTTTAATTGCCCCGAGTTTTAACTCGGGGTGTGTAATGAG
>CAZIXJ010000527.1:0-2468 GCA_964542835.1 uncultured Hyphomicrobiales bacterium | reverse complement strand
TAAATTCGTGTATTTTATTGCCGAGCATATCAAATACTGCAAGAGTGATATTGCTCGAATTGGTAAGTGATATGGTAATTGTAGTAATATCGCTTAGAGGATTTGGGTTTACTTCCATTGTATTTCCTGATAATCGAATTTTCTCAATTTCCTCTTGCTTTTTCTCCATTATTCTTTGTAGAACGATCGGGTCAATTTCTTTAGCTTTATAATTGGAACTTGTACAGAAGTTCTTTACGTATGTATTAGAAACTTCTGATATTTCCTGACATGCACCAGAAATTCCAATTCTATATTCAGTATCGTGTTTCAAATGTGAATCTGTTATTTTAATAGAATTTCCTGCAATGAATTCTGTATTTGCATTATTTATTGTGCTTATATCACCATTAATATTTATATTATTAGTTGCTGAAATTTGACTATCTTCGTTATAAATTGTAGTATAGATTGTAGTATCTATTGGAAAATCATATAAATCATCGAAAATATTTTCAGAATAAGAAAATTTCACAGGATAAGTAACAATTTTTAACTCTCTATTTACTTTACCATAAACATTTTCATTGTGAACTATATCCAAAATTAATCGAAGTTTAATATTATCATTTGGAAATAGACTAATGAAGTCATGTTTACAAACACCATTATTGTTGTCATAAAACTGATCCATTTCAAAAGAGAATTTTACTCCTCCCATACAACCAATTGGATAAAAATCAGTAATATATTGAACAACAGTCTTGTCATTATACAATTGTGCAACATTATTTGTTATTTCCCAAAACTGAATATTATCGTAATTGCTTGCTTCAGGGTTTATTTCATTAAAAACTAAAGCGGCAGATATTTTGGTTTTTTCTAAATCTACATCTGCTGCCGGATTGAATTTATATTTTATAGATGATAAATCCAATTTAAAATTCATTTGTTGTTTTGAGTATCCTTCACCTTCACGATATTCTGAAATTCATCATTATTATTAAACAAAATAACTGGTGTTTCTAATAATGCAAAAACCCCTAAAGCTTCGTTGTATATCGGATAGTTTTCCAATGGAGTATATGTTTCATTTTCAGAATCTTTACTACCTGGAACAGCAATTTCCAAATCATAACCATTCATAGGATCATAGTCATAATAATGCCCTGTCAATGCCATTTCTCCTTCAATAAAGTGGATATCTGGTATTGTTTGTCTTGGATCTATTTCAGCATATAATTTATCAGACCAAGATGAAAAAACACCCAAACCTAAAGCTTTCATTTTGTTTTTATCACTTGTTTTAAGCAAACCCAAATTATTATATATATTAATATAAGCTAAACCTATTTGAGAGTTGAGCCATGTATCTGCACCCTTTGCAGCACCTTTAATTACTGTTTTTAGTATTTCCATGCCGGATTCTTCCAAAAATGTAAAGTCAGGCTGGTCGTATTTATCTATTAATGCATCAATATTATCGTATGTTAATGCACCTGCTTTAGCATCAAAACCTTCAATATATACAGATGTTAAAAAATCTCTTTCATCATTCAATAATGGTGAATTTCCATCATCATCAAGTGGTACAGATGTACCAATGAATCTACCTGATAAATCTATTTTGGCAGAATCAATAGTTGCGAACTGTATTTCAAGCATCGACCTTTTGTGACAATTACATGGGTCATATGCCATATAGAAATCTCCAGCCCAAAATAAACCGCTTGAAGGTGCATCACCACTTGCAATTATTTGAGTTACTTTTGTATATTCATCTAAAGGTTGAGATATATTATTCTGGTCGCTAAAAATTGCTGAATATTTATATGAATCAGGATTATGGTCTGGTATATAAAAACCAATTCTTGTAACAACGTAGTCTGCTCCCTCAGTAGTAACAGTTGACCTTGCAGCTAGAACTCTTAATTTTCCTGTGTATTTATTGTATAGTATAAAGTGTGGTCCGTGTAATTCAAGAAGAGGATTGTTAATCAAAGTACTTTCATCATTTAAATAACCATTGTTTTTATGTAATAATTCCCAACCATCTTCGGGCCAAAAATTTAATTTTTCTGGAGATTCTTGTGCAGGATTGAAACGTTTGTAATTTATATGTCTTAAATAATCGTGATTTAAATAAAAAGGATTGCTAATGTCTTTGGGAGCATTTGTTCCATTTTTATATGTAAATGTACCATCTAAATGATGATAAACATTAAAAACATCCTCCATCCAGTTAAAATGATTTGTAGCTCCGGGTTTTGCTGGATTATTTGCAAATGGATTACCATTTTCATCTAGGCTTGGGTCAGTTGTGATATATCCGTTACAACACGGTTGTGTGGGGTCGTCGCTCATATCATCTGCATATGATAAATATGAATGAGATAAACAAAATATTAAAAGGAAAACAATTAAATTTTTCATTTCAACCTCCACCCAATAAATGTCTTATAAATCCTTTCATTTATATATTCATATCC
>CAZIXJ010000526.1:0-2471 GCA_964542835.1 uncultured Hyphomicrobiales bacterium | reverse complement strand
TTTCTACAGTAGTAGGGCTTGCAATTCACGGGCTAAAAAAAGGAAATATGTCTGTTAATACAATTTATTCAGATAACAAAGAAATTAAGAAAACAATATCATTTACTGATAAAATAAGAAATAAAACTACAGCCAAAGAGGCTAAATCTTTTTTTACAAGAGTTAAAGATTTCATAAGAGAATTATAATTATATTTTTTAATAAATTCCGGGGGGAATATGCAGATAGAACTTGACACTAATAACGAACTGCAAGGGGCTAAATTAAAAGTAATCGGTGTAGGCGGAGGTGGCGGCAATGCCATAAATAATATGATAAATTCCGGCTTGGAAGGAGTTGGATTTATTACTGCAAACACAGACAAACAGGCACTCGACCACAATCTATCATCGGTCTGTATTCAGCTTGGTCCTGAAACCACAAAAGGGCTTGGAGCAGGTGCAAATCCCGATATCGGGAAAATGGCTGCCGAAGAAAGCATTGATGAAATTAAAAAAGCTCTCGCAGGATCTGATATGGTATTTGTTACTGCCGGAATGGGCGGCGGAACAGGTACCGGTGGCGCTCCGGTAGTAGCCGGGCTTGCTCGTAAAGAAGGCGCCCTCGTAGTAGGGATTGTAACAAAGCCATTCAAATATGAAGGCAAGAAAAGAATCAGGGTAGCTGAAGAATGGATACAACAATTAAAAGAAGAGGTAGATGCTCTTATAGTAATTCCTAATCAAAGGCTGCTTGAAATTATAGATAAGAATACCCCTTTTAATGACGCATACAAAAAAGTAGATGAAGTGCTTTATAATGCTACAAAAGGGATAGCGGATATCATCGGAAATCACGGAATGATAAACGTTGATTTTGCAGATGTACGTACAATTATGAAAGGTATGGGCGATGCTCTTATGGGTATTGGCATTGCATCAGGTGAAGACAGAGCGCTTAAAGCTACTGAAAATGCACTCAAATCTCCTTTGCTTGACGGTCTTTCTATCAAAGGAGCTAAAGGAGTACTCGTAAATATAAGTGGTTCATCAAATCTCAGTATGATGGAAATAGCTGAAGCTGTATCTGCTGTGGAGGAAGCTGCAGGAGAAGAAGCTAACATCATTCACGGAGTAGTACCTAATGATGAATTAGGCGATGATATTATGGTTACAGTAGTTGCTACAGGATTTTCCGGTCAGAATGCCAGTGATGTAACTTCTGATAAGAAGGAAAAAGCAGAGCAGGGTGAAATCTTTAAGAAAATAGATGAATCTCGTAACGACATTAATAATAATGGTGATAACGGTACAGCGGGTAATGTAAATTCTGTTGAGATTTTGACAGGTTCCGGTTTCTCAAATCCAAAAAACAGATTTTTCCATTCACCAAATCTTGATAGTGCACCCAGAGGTTCTGATGAATTAAGAAAATACGATATTCCTGCTTATCTGAGAAGAAGAGATGAAGCTAAAGAAGAAGAAGAAGTTGCTGAAATCAAGTCTTCTGAATTTTAATGGAAATAATTATTAGCTTTAGGGCAATACTCGATTTTTTTTTAAATCCTTTTTGTTTTTTTAACAGGAAGGATTTTTTTTTGATTTTAAATTTTGAAAATTTATTTTCTCTGAATTTCTTTGTATTTTTGCTTACTTATACTTTAATAATTTACATTATTTCATAAATGTGAGGCAAAAAATGAATAAAATTGTTGAGTGCGTTCCGAATTTTTCGGAAGGAAAGGATGAAAAAGTAATCAATGCAATTTCAGATGCAATTAAATCTACTGCTAATGTTACGTTGCTTGACGTTGACCCCGGCAAATCTACAAACAGAACTGTCTATACTTTTGTAGGTAATCCTGAATCTATAATAGAAGGTGCCTTGAATGCCGCAAAAGCAGCAAAAGGTTTGATTGATATGAGGAAACAAAAAGGTGAGCATCCGCGAATGGGCGCAATGGATGTATGTCCGTTTGTTCCGGTTGCAAATGTTACAATGGATGAATGTGTAGAAATATCAAAAAAGTTTGCTAAAAGAGCTTCTGAAGAGCTGGGCATACCTCTTTATCTGTACGAGCATTCACAGAATAAAGAATATCGCAAAAAGATGCCTCAGATAAGAAAGGGTGAATACGAAGCTCTTCCTGATAAATTAAAACAGGATGAATGGAAACCGGATTACGGTCCTGCTGAATTTGTTCCTGAATGGGGTGCTACTGTTACGGGAGCAAGATTTTTCCTTGTAGCTTATAATGTGAATATTCTCGGTACTAACAATCAGGCTCACAGAATAGCTCTTAATCTTCGTGAAGCAGGAAGGGGAAAAGATAAGCCCGGCAGATTCAAAGAGCTGAAAGGTATGGGCTGGTGGGTAGATGAATATAATATGGCTCAGTGTACTTTTAATCTTAATAATTATAACATAACAGCACCTCACGAAGTATATGAAGCAGTAAAAGAAGATGCTGATAATCTGAACGTGGGAGTAGC
>CAZIXJ010000525.1:0-2481 GCA_964542835.1 uncultured Hyphomicrobiales bacterium | reverse complement strand
TTCCCAGGCAACAATTCACCGATTGTATCAATCAAACCCGGAATACAAATATTACCCTCATCATCCGTTACAATAATAGTATTTTCATAAATCTCATCCAGAGCATTTGAAACATTCATTCCGCTTGCTCTCAAATAAGGTAAAGCATTCCAACCTTTGTCAAGTGATATTAAGATGTCTTCCGGTAATACCTGTTCACCATGCATAACTAAAGTATTGTCAAATAAAGAATAAACTTTATAAGCATTTGCATTATTCCATTGATTAATCAAATTCAATGAAAATGCTGGAATGAAAATATTGTTTTTGTCTTTTACTATTACTACATCTTCTTCAATAATACTGAAAATACTTTCAATATCCATATTTTCTATTTCAATATTAGATGAAATATTGTTCCAACCTTGATTCAATGGAATATAAAGAATATTACCATCAATTTCACTTGCGATAGTAAAACTGAATTCATTACTCCATTCACTAGTTCCGGAAATATTAACAGCTCTTACACGCCAATAATATTCATTTCCTAAATTCAGGTCGGTAATTAGTTTATGGATGTTGTTGGTGTTTATTTCAAATTCTAATGTAGAAAAATCACTTTCAGCAGAAACCTGCAAATCATAAGAATCTGCATAATTACCCGCACTCCATTTCAGGTCTATATATGGCATGTTATCAATGCTTTCATCATCAGGTGATAATAATACAGGAGTTTCAGGAACAGGAATATATGAAGTAAAACTCCTGATTTCACTGAAAAGACTTTCATCATTATCACTATATGCCTTTACTCGCCAAAAGTATTGTGTATAATTATCGAGAGCTTGCATTGCCTGGTAGGTTGTATCGCTTAATATTTCTGAAATAATTAAATTTCCAAAATCTTCATCTTCAGACACCTGCAATAAATATTCTGTTGTATAATCAATGCTGTACCATGAAAATTCAGGATATAATGTAGAGACATACTTCAGATTAAGCGGAGATATTAATACAGGCTGTTCCATATCAAATGGAATGGCTTTTAATGCAAAAGATTGATTGTAATTTGCATCTACATAAACCCAGTTTGTATCATTGCTAATACAAACGGGTGATTTTTTTCTCAAATTAGATGAATCACCTATCTGCCCTTTATGATTAAATCCCCACGCCCATAGTGTACCGTTCTTCTTAATTGCTAAATTATGTTGATCACCTGATGCTACTGCAATCCAATCATCATCAGTCCCTATTTGAGTTAAAGTACTTCTTTGTGTAAATGTACCATCTCCTAGCTGGCCTTGATTATTATTTCCACATGCCCAAAGTGTTCCGTCATTTTTTAATACAAGAATATGACTACCCCCGGAAGAAATTGCTTTCCATGCACTTTCATTACCAATCTGCTGAAAAGTTTTTCTTATTGTTTGTTCATCATCTCCTAACTGACCTGATATATTATATCCACATCCCCATATTGTTCCATCGTGTTTTAGTGCAATAGTATATAATTGCCCGGTTTTTACATCTTTCCAATTATTATCTTCACCTACCATAAATGGACTTTGTTTGCTCCAAATTTCACCTAAACCTAATTCACCCCAGTCATTTCTTCCCCAAGCCCATAGAGTACCATCTTCTTTAATAGCAAAATACTGCTTCCCACCTGAAGCGATTTTTTCCCAATTATTATAATTAGAAATTTTTTCCGGTGTATTCCGCTTATCATAATTAAAATGCCCTAAAAAGCCTTCGCTATTGTCTCCCCAAGCCCATAGAGTACCATCATTTTTTATTGCAAGAGAAAGTTCATCACCCGCTGCTATTTCTTTCCAGTAATTTGAATTAGATGACTTTTCAGGTGAATTAGTTTCATCAAAATCAGAATTGCCAAGTTGCCCCTCATCGTTGTTCCCCCATGACCAAATAGTACCTTCATTTTTCAATGATAATGCATAATTATGCCCTGCTGAAACGCGGTTGAAATAGTTTTCACCAATATGTTGAGGTTCATTTATTGATTCTGTATTACCTATACCTAATTGTCCATTATCATTATTACCCCATACATACAATTCATATCTTTTATTATTATCCTCAGGAACTGAATAAAATCGGTTTGCTTCAGACCATAAACTGCTCACAATATCAGTATTTGCTCTAACTCTCCAAAAATACTTTTTGTTATATTCCAGAGGTTGCTGAAGTTTGTATAAAGTATCATTTATAGTTTTTTCTATGATAACATCATTAAATCCAGCATTTTCAGATATTTGTAATGTATAGCTTTGTGCGTTTTCAATTGTTTTCCAAACAAATTCACCAAGTAAATCCTGATAAGTATCATCTTCAGGATTAATTAATTCCGGAACAGAAATTCCACAAGCAAATGTAGGCTCTAACTCGTGAATGATATAATTATCAGTATCTCTTTTAATTTCAACTTTTATTGAATAATAACATATGGAATCTAATTCATTGATCGATGCAATAAAT
>CAZIXJ010000524.1:0-2482 GCA_964542835.1 uncultured Hyphomicrobiales bacterium | reverse complement strand
CGGCACAGCAGAAGATTATTATTATGCAAAATTTAAAATTACAAAAAATCAAACAGAAGATAATTTACTTATAATTAATAATGATGATAAGAATATCAAATATTATCTTCCTAAAACAAAAGCAAAAACAATTAAATTTTCAGAAAATTCTGTGGATTGGGGGATCTGCGTAAAAGAGAATATTCTGAAATTTATTAACGATAAGCATAATGAGGAGGTATTAATGCTTTCCAATGAATTAAGCCTGCCCGGAATTCACAACAGATATAATTCCATGGCGGCGGCACTTGCAGCAAGAGCTTTTGAAATAAGAAATGAAAATATTCGGGACAGTCTGATGAAATTCCGTGGTGTGGAACACAGGCTTGAATACGTTCGTACTGTTAATAGCGTTGATTTTATTAATGACTCCAAAGCTACCAATATTAATGCTTCCTGGTACGCCCTTGTAAGCTATAACAAGCCAATAATATGGATAGCAGGAGGCAGAGGTGATTCCAACGATTATGCTTTACTGGATGATGCTGTAAAGAAAAGCGTAAAATCAATAATTGCAATAGGAGAGGAATCTGATAATATATTCAATCATTTTTGCACTATGAAAAGGTGTATAAAGCGTAATACTCTCGAAGAGGCTGTTAAAACTGCCCTTGATGAATCAGATGAAGGTGATATTGTGCTTTTTACTCCTGCATGCAAATCTTTTGATATGTTTGCAAATTTTGAACACAGAGGTTTGGTATTTAAAGAAATCGTAAACTCACTATGAAAAATAAGAAAGGGCATATAGATTGGTTTATATTGTTGCCGGTAGTGATGCTAATGCTTCTGAGCCTTTCATTTGTTTACAGTGCAAGCGCCACATTTGCAGAAGTTAATTTCGGTGGAGAATCTACACTTTTCTGGCAACATTCTATAAGAGTGATGGCAGCACTTATGGCTATTGTTTTATTTGCAGCCATTGATTATCACACATGGCAGAAATTATCCAGATTTATAATAGTTTTATCCGTATTAATGCTTATAGGAGTATTATTTTTCGGAATGGCATCCAAAGGCGCTACCCGATGGATTAATCTGGGATTTATTACTATTCAGCCCTCTGAAGTGGCTAAGTTTGCAATAGTTACTCATTTTGCAGCTTTAATCGTAGATAAGCAGGAGAGAATCAAAGACTTTCAGACGGGATTTGCACCTTTCATAATATGGCTTGGAGGTATTTGTATTCTAATTGCTATGCAGCCCAATTTCTCCACGCTCATACTAATATTTCTTATCGGTATGATTATGCTTTTTATTGGTAATTCTCATATTTTACACATTATTTCTACATTTCTCGTGGGAGGCTTGCTTGCAGGAATTTATGCTGTATCAGCCGAATACAGAATGGACAGGATAATGGCATTTATTAATTCTGAAAATGCCGACCAGGCATCTGCCTACCAGTTGGAGCAGTCTCTTATAGCTCTTGGCAATGGCGGATTTGCAGGAGTGGGAGCAGGGCAGAGCAAACAAAGCCTTCTCTACCTGCCCGAATCATACGGAGATTTTATATTTGCAATTATTGGTGAAGAGTGGGGTTTTTTAGGATTATTGATAATAATTATTCTTTTCGGACTTATATTCTGGAGAGGTTTTATTATTGCAAAAAATGCACCTGACAGTTTTGGATTTTATCTTGCAATGGGTATCGTGATTACATTTGCTACATATGTCTTTATAAATGCAGGCGTTAATACCGGACTGCTCCCGACTACCGGAGTTCCAATTCCGTTTTTGAGCTACGGAGGTACTGCAATACTTATAAATGCAGCAGCCATTGGCGTTTTACTCAATATTTCCGCACAGGCAGGAGTCTATCCGATAGTAGAAGAGAATACGGACTGAAAACGCCACGACTTTCAGTTCTTATAAAAAAAATAGTAGAGGCGATTCGGTGAATCGCCTTTTCGGAAAAGGAAATGAAAATTTTGTAAGAAAAATTTCTGAAGAAGCAGAAACCATAAAAAACAGAGCAAAAAAAATCTGCGGTGAAATACTTAAAACTCTTGATAAAAGAACTGAATAATAAAAATATTTAGAATTAAAAAAAACATTAATCTTTAAACCTTCCGAAGATATTATTGCTTTCGGAAGGTATTTTTAAAGGTAAATCTTATAATAATGATAAATTCTAATATCATATTATACCAAGTTACATTAAAAGAATCAACTCATCAAACTTCCTAAATCTGTTTCCTTTTTAATTGCCCAGAGTTTTAGAGCCTGTGTAAAACTATGAAATCCTAAACTTTTAAAAATATGATTCCTCTTGAACACCCTCTCCCACTTGGAGAGCCTTAAATTAACCACTGGCAAATTTAAGGGGTGAGGGGCTTCATTTTCTTCTTGTATCGCTATTTTCACACAGGCTCTATAACTTGTGGCAAAAAAAATAAAAAATAATTTGTATAATTAAAATTAATTTTATATTATGCAAAAG
>CAZIXJ010000523.1:0-2489 GCA_964542835.1 uncultured Hyphomicrobiales bacterium | reverse complement strand
TATTGATTACAGTATCAGCTGACAAATCAGAACATCTTAAATCATTGAATATTACTGAATTATCATAATCTATTCTAGGAGCTACCCCATTACCGTTAATAGAAATATAATGCTCTGAATTATTTCCGTATTTAATTTTTAATAAATTACCGACAAGACCGAGATTTTGAGGATAGTATGAAATATCAAGCACCAAATCTTCTTCGCTATTTACAGAATTATTAAATGAAACAATTTCAAAATCTGAATTATCATTAATTAACTCAATACTATTTATCGGAATATTTGCTCCGCTGACATTTTTAAAAACAGAAATTGATGTATCTGCTCTTTCGAATAAATTTATATTACCAAAATAAACATCTTCATTCAAAACTTCAATTTTTCTTTTATTGGCAAATCCCATCAAATTAGCTCTAAATACTTTAATTCCGGAATGTATCAGCAAATCAGCTCTGTGTTCTCCATCTTTTTCAGGAATAAAAGTTATGTTTAAATTGATTGAGCTATCAACAGGAATAGTTCCCGGAAAAGCATTATTTACTAAAAATGAATTTCTTTCGTTGCCTGTTTTGGTAACCGAATCAATTTTTATATCAATTCTGCCCGAATTTTTAGCAAAATCAATTACAAGTGTATCTCTGAAATCTCCGTTATTTACAGGATTGAAACTTACATTTTTCAAATTCAGCATTGGTTTTCTTATTGAAAAAACTGCATCAGAAGTATCCGCCTGCAAAGCCTGATTTTCAAATGGAATATTACCGGCAGACCAGTAATGAATAATTCCGCTGCCTTCAGCACTTGCAATATAATCAGAAGTTGGAGACCAATCCATAGCAGTAATAATGTCATCATGATAATCATAAGAATATAACTCTTTAGCTTCTGCAAGACTCCATAATTTAATCTGATTGGCAGAATTTGAGGTAGTAATTAAATTATTGTAATCGCTCCATTCAGCAAGGAATACAGGATTTTTATCATCTATAAATGATTTTAATTTAATTTCAGAAAAAGGATTATATACGATTATCTCATCATCATTCATTGTGATAATCAGAGTAGTGCCCGAAGTATTGAAGTCTATTGAATTAATTGCACTTGAGGCGATTTTAATTGATTTTTCCACTTGTCGGGTTTCAAGATTAATTAAGTGTATAAAACTTTCAAAAGTAGATACTGCAAGATAATCATCAGAAAAAGCCAAATCAGTCAGATTTTCATTTTCAAAACTGAACGATTTAACTATTTCAGATTTTGGATATTTCCAGAGCAACAACTTATTATTGCTGAATCCTGCAAAATACCCATTTGATTTATTCCATTCAAATTTTTTAATAATACTTTCAGAACTTATCAACTTCAAATCAATGGAATCCCCTTCAACGTTAAATATCTGAATAGATGGTTCGGAGGCAGCATAGGCAAGCAAACTGCCATCTGAGTTAATGTCAAAGTCATTCAAACCCGGAATATTTCTCATAATATATCTTTCAAATTCAAATATTTGCGGATTCCATTTGATAATATCTCCGTTTATATCAGCAGAAAAGAGCGAATTGCCGTCCTGTGTATGTTTCATATCAAGAATATCGTTAGTGTGCTTATCGAGTAAATGAATATCATCGTCAATAAGTGAATTGCTTAGCTGTTTTATTCTCAACAGACATTCATCACTTTCAATATCAGGGAATAGAATCCTGCTTTCGAGACCTGAAAAAACTCTGTTTCTTATTTTATTCCATGATTTTCCATTATTTACTGATAATTCAACAGAAATTGTATCAGAAGTAGAAAGACCTGACCATTTTATTACAGTATCTTTTCTTGCCTGAAATACCTCTCCACCATTAGGAAATTGCAAAGAAATACTCTTTTCATTGATTGAATTTTTTTTGCCGTTAGAGCACCAAAATGTTTTCCCAAAACAAATATCTGCGTGAATTTTAAATTCTGCATTCTGATAATCATCTGATTCATTATAATACTCTACTTCTAAATTATAGACTGTGTTTTCATCAATAAAAATATTTTCAGATTTATCAGGCAGTCTGAAATGTTCGCTGTCATAAGTAATGCTGTCAATAAATATGCTTCCGTTTACAGGCTTTAAAGAGATAGTTTTTGTTTGCTCAGAATTGTTGAATACCAAGGAATTGCCTTCAGGAAAATCAATATAACTGAATTTCTCAATGCCTACATAAATATTCTCTTTTGCAGATACATTTGAATACTCCAAAATAACTTCTCTATCAAAACTACATTGAGAAGATCCATAAATAATTTTGCAGGGAAGTATATTATTGGATAAAAATTTTGAAACACCAGTGCCGCATATTACTTTATATACTACCAGCACCAAAGAAGATAAAAAATTAAGAGGAATAGGGATATATTCAAAGGATCAATTTGAAGAATTAAAACCGGAGGAAATATAATAACTGGATATTTAGTAGTTAGTTGACAAAATAAATGTCATCCCGGAC
>CAZIXJ010000522.1:0-2490 GCA_964542835.1 uncultured Hyphomicrobiales bacterium | reverse complement strand
CATAATTCTGCTGATTTTTAACAAATAATAATTGAAGATTATTAGTTCCGTCATAATCAAAATAAGAATCAAGCTGCACTTCCATCCAACCTGTATCATCATTAGGGAAATCACCTTCATATATCAACTGATAATCATTCGTATTATAATTATAAGTTGTCTGTACAAATTCATCATCAGTATGTCTCGCCCAAATCTCCACATCTTCTATAGTCATAGAATTATTACCTGAGACTTTATCAAAAGCAATATGAGTGAGTGTTTTAGCATCACCCATTTCGCTTTGTACATAGATTACAGAAGATACTGAATAATTATACCATCTGTTAAACGGCGATTGATAAATATTATAATTACTCTCAGTATCACCGATTGTAAGATAATCGGCTTTTGCGATTACCGGCAGCATGAAAAACATTACTGCGAGTAGTATTAATTTTTTCATTGTAGCACCTTTAATTTTCTTTAAAATTAATTAATTATATTAATTATCTCTTGAATCTCCAACCTTTGTCTTCGTATTCAAATACCCATCCTACAATTTTTCCTTCGTCAATATCTTCATACATATTCCAGTAATCAGGATTATAATTAAATCTGGAACCTGTTTCATCTTCCGGTACTTCATCAGAATGACTCATAATCTTGGTAAATCTTTCCTTCCAACTGTCAAAATTGGAAGCTCTTAAATCCACCCATCCTTCTTCGCACCAGTTTTCGATATTTTCCGGTGTAAGGTCATATTCTTTTTCGCCTCTGCTTACAGGAATTTTTACATTTGAACCTCTAAGATAACTTTCTCCGTCAGGCAATAAGATTACCAGACCGATAGATACCATCTGAGACCTCAACTGTTCATTATCCTTAATGTATTCATATGCTTTTTGAGAAATTTCATTTGAATCCATATCCATTATCTTTTTCATTGTACCGGCAATTTTTCTCAGCAAAAATGCTTCATACAATAACTTTGATAATCTTGGAGGACCCAGCAGCTCAAAAGCAACGGAATCTACATTATGTTCTTTTTCAAGTTTATTAATTCTGTCTAATGCAGAATTTCTCATCACACCACCTCTGTAAGTCGGACCTAAGGTAGAAGCATCAAGGGCAGCAATTACATCTCTGCCGGTATTTCCACCTCTGATTTCATGAACGAGATATTCAGCAATTTCTTCAGGTGTTACAATTTCCATTTGCCCAAGTGAACTTATTGCCTGAAACTCACCTTTTGAGAATATACCGTTTTCACCTGTATCAATAAATACAGATTTATAATTTTCCCCGGTATCCTCAACTCCTGTGCTGTCGTTAAGTACAAATTTTCCCTGTGCTTTTCTTGCATTTTCAATTTTCATACTTTCGAGCTTTATCGGCTGCCCTTTTCTGTAAACGTCTCCATATGCTACTCTTTTCCATGCAATTGCAGCAGTAGGCTTGATTTCTTTTACGAGAGGACCATCAGGAGTTCTTGCAAGTATATAAAGTAAAAGTGTTTGAGCTCCTGCTACGGCTGTTTTGGAAAGAAGTACCCTTGAAGGTCTTTCTTCGCTGTGTGTATAAGGAATGTTAAATCCCATACCGCCGGTGCCGCTTGTACCTACTTTAAAATACATTCCAGTGCCTGCATCAGTCAATCCTTTGTAAAGCAACTGAATATGCCTGATAAGCTGAGGAATATAAGAACTAGCGATTAATTTTTCGGTAATTGAATTATCAATCTTATTATCGTCAATCTGTTTTAAGGCATCAAATGCAGTATTATAAATATCAAGATAAGCAATGGCAGTAGCTGTATTAATACAGTCTATCACTATATCAGGTTTTGATTCAGTAATTAAATTGTACAATGCTGATTTTTCAGCAATTTCTTCATCAAGCTCATAGAATATATCTTTAATAAATCCTCTGCGGGTATCTTCTTCAGCAAGCACATTACCCCAATTCTCATTTTTCCACTCCTCGCGTGAAAATATATTGCCCCATTTTGGAACGAACATTTCAGCAGGATGATCCGAATATTCTTTTCTTAATGATTCTACCGCATCTTTAGCTTCGCTTTCTTTAAGTGAAGAGACTATCAACTGAGCCGGTGAATGCTTCATCAGTTTATGACATATTGCTGCTCCTACCAATCCCCAGCCGCCTAAAATCAAAATCTTTGAACCTTTAATCTGCATAGTTTATACCATATTTTTAATTAAATACAACAATAGTAATGAATTAATTAACTAAAATAACAAATTCACTTACTTTTGCCAAATAATTTATATCTTTTTTCAAACTTTATTTCCACAACTGCGTAATAATTACACATAATTTAATAAAAAAGGTAATAATTAATTCATATTTGATTTCTCTCCATTAATAACTCAATACCATTAAGAATTTTAGTACAATTTACCAGAAAATTTCAATAACTTTTCTTTTTTAAATAAAAGCCGCCAACTTTTTTTGGCGGCTTTATTCAATTATTTATATATCAACGGA
>CAZIXJ010000521.1:0-2491 GCA_964542835.1 uncultured Hyphomicrobiales bacterium | reverse complement strand
AGGCAAGACTTATACATTATCACCAAATCCTTCTATTTCCGATATTTATCCGGGTAGAGAAGAGGTGCTTGTAGCAGGTAATATTTATGAAGATGATTTCAGACCTTATGTAAGAATTAACAGAGGTGCTTCTCAGGAAGAGGTTGCTGTGCAGTATAAAATTGCAGGTCCATTGCCTGTTTCTAATCCTGACTATAAAACTATTTATGTAGCAGTAAACGAAGATGATGAAGCATCTAGCGAAACTGTGGAAGTAATTCCACAGCCTGTAGGAAACGGTGTGATTTTCAGAATGCCTCATGCAAAAGATATTGCTGGAAGGCTTTCTGACGGCGCTTTGGATATGGTAACTAATGAAGACCAGTTGCCTGGTGGAGAATACGAAGTAACTGCTATTCTTACTTTACCTGATAATCCAAATTTTGAAGAAACATACTCAACTATTACAAATGTAGCATTGAGTGATGATATTGCTATTACCAATATGGAGTCTCCGGTAAGCGATGGCGGCGTAACTTATTCAATTTCAAGCAGTATTATTCCCGTTAAAATTACAGTTACTAATCTTGGCAGAAACGCAGTAAGTGCTTTCAAAGCTACTGCAAAAATTTATAAAAATTCATCACTTGTAGAAGAACTTGACCCTTTCAATTTTGAAAATGAAGAAGAACCTCTTGAAATTGGTGAATCTATGGAAGTGGAATTCCCTGATTTTGTACCTCAGATGAGTGACGGAGTTGGCGAATATACTATAGTTACCGAAGTAGAGCTTTTGAGTGCCGGCGAAGACAAATTGCCTGCAAATAACAGATTCCCGAGAACTGCTGACGGTGATTATGTATTCAATATCGGATACGAAATAGAAGCAGAAGCGGGAGGACTCGTAAATCCGGGCGAAACTGCGTATCTTGGTGCCCCTCTTGTTCCTTCAGTTAACATTATTAATAATGGTGTGTCTGATATCAATGATGCTGATGTTACAATCAGAATAGTATCTCCTGCAGGTGAAATTTATGAAAAAACTGTAAGAGTAGATGCGATTCCATTCGGTATTGCAAATGAAACTCTTGTGTTTTTTGATGAAACATTTGTACCTGAAGAGATTGGCACTTATGATGTAACTATTAGCGTAGATGCTGTGGGAGATGATGTATTCGATAACAACGTACTCAATACTACTTTTGAAGTGATTTCAGGTATGCAGGGTGATTATCACATTACTGCAGGTGATATCGATGTAGAGCACGAAAGAGTATTTGCAAATATTCAGGATGCCCTTGATACTTTATATCTGATGGGTATTAGCGGTGATGTTACTTTCCATCTTTATGAAGAAGATTATCATATTGGTAATACTTTGCTTAACGAACCTGCGTTTGATTTATCTGCAATGATACTTGGTGCTGACAGTGATAACGGCATTACTTTCAAGCCTCACGAATCAGTAGAAGGTACTGCGAATATCTATTTGCATTCAGGCAATGGCGTAGGCGTACTTTTCGGACAGAATTTCCTTCCAAAATCACAGAATGCTCCTGTACAGAGAGCTTTGGAAGGCAAAAAGAAAGATTTTGCAAACAGTAACGGCTATATCACTTTTGATGGCGGAGCTGACAAACAGTTGAAATTTGAAATGAATTCAAGCACAAGATTCAAAGCTATGTTTTATCTTGCTCAGGGAGCTTCAAATATCACGCTGAAAAATCTTCAGATTTCCGGCGGAGTAAGCCCTGCTTTCGATTGTGCGTTACCAAGCTACAGATATGATGCCACTCTTGGCAGATTTACTTTTGATGCCAATGATGACGTTATGGGAGAATCTTTTACAGCGGGTGTACTTTTAAGGAGTGTTCCACCTACTGCTATTAACAGCAATAGTAATGATTACGGACTTGATACTCTTTTAAATCACAGCAATTTAATTGAATCGAATAATATTCACGGTTTTGGATATGGTATCGTGTCTCTCGGTTTAGGTGTATTAAAATCACCTGTTGCTTCAGCATTTGAAATGCACTACAACCACAACAATCAATATAAATACAATGAAATAAACAACATCGGCAAAGCCGGTATATTCCTTGGTAACACTTACCATTCGCATGTGGAACACAACAGAATATATGATGTCCACGGATCCTGCGGAAATACTGCAGCCGGTATCATGCTTGGTATGGCATCTCCTGCGGGCAGATTCGGCTTCCATAATATTGAGTTGAATATCAATGGAAATGAAATCAGCGACCTTTATTCTGATGATACTTCTGTAGGTGTAGATATATTCCAGCAGATGTTACTTTTTGATGATTTGGGCGAAGATATTATTTTCCCTGATATGTATGAAAATATTTCAATTACTAATAATATGATTTGGGGATTTGAATCAGGATTATCTGCCGGTTATGGTAATGATAAAATTGGCGTAAGAATCCGGGCAAGTGAAAATTACGATAATATTTATAATTCTAATGCTGATATTATTGCAAATAAC
>CAZIXJ010000520.1:0-2497 GCA_964542835.1 uncultured Hyphomicrobiales bacterium | reverse complement strand
GCTGCTCAATCCAAGAAAGATTTTATTGCCAAGATGTCTATTGCATCAAAAGAAGCAAGAGAAACACTTTACTGGTTAAGACTTTTAAAAGAATCCGGTTTTTTGATTAATTATCAAAACTCTGAAAAATTATATGAAGATATTCAATCTATTATCAATATTATTACTAAAATTGTAAAAACAAGTCAGGGAAGGTAGTTTTGGGTGATGGGTTTTGAGTTTTGGGTTTTGGGTGATGAGTTATGGGTTTTGGGTGATGAGTTTTGAGTTTTGAGTGATGGATAAAGAAATAGTATATAATCTAGAAAATGATTTAGAGCTTGGTGAAGGTCAGTTTATCGAATTTAAAGAAAATCTCGATAAAAGTATGGCGAAAGAAATTGTTGCTTTTGCAAATGCTTCAGGAGGGTCAATTTATCTTGGTGTTACAGATGATTGTATTGTTACCGGTATATCTGTTACAAATCGTCTTAACCGCAACTATTCACAAACAATACAAAGTATATTTTGTAAGTACTTGTAATAATGATAGTTAAAAGCGGTTAACCCCGATTTAGAAATAGCCCGATTTTGAGCTGTGTTAATGCCTGAAATTGCTGATATTTCTTAATCGTCAGAAATATTTATGAATTTTTCGGGTTAAATCAGAAATACAGGATATTGCAAGGAACTGCGACCCACCTATTGCCATTTTGTTAACTCAAGTAGAGAATGTGCTTGCTATTGAAGTAAAAGAAGGATTTAATAAACCCTATTCTTGTTCTGCAGGTTTTTTTATGCGAATGGGAGCTAATTCACAAAAGATGAATCGAGATGAAATTCTCTCCCTTGCAATTAAATCAGGTAAAATTAGATATGATGAACAAATATGTTCTGATTTTGATTGGAAAGATTTCGACGATGATAAATTTGAATATTACCTAAAATTGTCGCGTATTTCTAACAATATGGCAAGAGAAGAAATTCTTAAAAACCTGCGAATACTAACTAATGATGGAATGACAAATGCCGGTGTACTCTATTTTGCTAAAAAGCCTTATAAATATATTATAAGTTCTAAAATAAGATGCATTCATTTCAATGATGATATCCGTGTTGATATTCTTGATAAAAAAGAAGTGGACTTGGGGGTTATAGGCAATATTGAATTCGCAGTTGCTTATTTAAAGGAACGCATACCTGTAAGGTTTGAGATAAAAGATATTAAAAGAACCGAATTCCCTGAATATCCTTTTGAAGCATACAGAGAAGCTGTTGTAAATGCAATCATTCATAATGATTATTTCTTGGGTGATACTATTGCTATTGAGAAACTTAAAAACAGTTTAGTTGTGAATAATAAAGGCGAACTGTTATTTCCGGAAGAGGATTTTGGTAAAAAAAGTGAGTCCAGAAATCGCTTGCTTGTTGATTTATTAGCAAGAACAGACTTTATGGAAAAGGCAGGTACGGGAATTAACCGGGTAAAAAATGCATGTATTGATAACAACAACAAACTATCTTTTGAGTTTTCTGATTCTTTTTGGATAAATATTGAAAGTAATGTCACCGATAATGTCACCGATAATGTCACCGATAATGTCACAAAAGATGTCACAAAAGATGTCACAAAAGAGAAAAGAAAAGAGATTGTTTTAAATTTGATAAAAGCAAATAATGAAATCACAACAGATGAAATATCTAATAAGCTTGATTTGAATCGAAGAACTATTTTACGTGATATAGAAGAACTCAAAAAAGAAGGAATAATACAGAGAACAGGAGGGAGGAAAACCGGATACTGGGAAATAATTAATCAAAATATAAAAAAATCATGAAATCTATTCTATTTAACAAACCATATTTATCCGGAGAAGGTTAATTATTTTTGGGTGTTGCTGATGAGTTTTGAGTGTTGAGTTTTGGGTTTTGAGTGTTGAGTTTAATCCTAAAGGGATGAAAATATTATAGCAATCGAGAGAGTAACGAAAATATAAAATCCTGAAGGGATGAAATTATAGAAGGAAGAGAAATGCCACACCTTCGGCGTTTTTGTTCCATCAAAATCAATTTTCTATAATCCTTTCACACTTTCAGCGTTTTTGAATCCCAAAGGGATGAAAATATTATAGAATAATCAAACCACAAGAATTATATATACTTTATCAAATAAAATGGAGTTCACTTTCATAGCGAACTCCAATTATTTTTATTTTTTATTTTTACAATGTTTTATCAGCATATCAATAGTTTTGTCAGTTGAACTTCCTGTGCATTTAGTGCTGCCATCAGCTTTGTTTTCAATGCAAATATTTGTTCTTGCACGGGGTTTTGCCAATCCTTTTTTTAGTGCATTTTCAATAGCTTTTTTAGCGTCTCTCCTTGTAGCTACGTTCATGGGAAGTTGTGCATTCATTATTCTTGCAGGCAATTTCACTTTTGCATTTACAGACATTAGATTAGATGCCTCCTATAATTATTCAAAAATACATCATTTATGAGAAATATTCATAAAGTA
>CAZIXJ010000519.1:0-2506 GCA_964542835.1 uncultured Hyphomicrobiales bacterium | reverse complement strand
TTTTATTAAAAAATTTGTTGATAAATTAAAAAAAATAATTCATTATGACTGAAAAAACCGATGTAACGCAAGGAAAATTATACGTAGTTTCCACTCCTATTGGCAATAGAAGCGATATTTCACAGAGAGCAGTGCAGGTGTTAAAAGAAGCTGACCTCGTAGTATGTGAAGAAATTAAGGAAGGTGCGATTACTTTAAAAAACGTAAATCTAAAAAAAGAGATTGATACACTGAACGTAAAAAACGAAGATGAAAAATCAATAGAATATCTTAAAATGCTCGAAGCAGGTGCAAAAATTGCTCTTATTTCCGATGCAGGCACTCCGCTTTTTGCCGACCCGGGACTCGCTCTTGTAAGAAATGCCGTCAAAAAGGATATTGATGTGGTAGTAGTGCCGGGTGCATCTTCGATTATGACTGCACTTGTAAGATCTACTTTTAATATTGACCAGTTTGTATTTGCCGGTTTTCTGAACAGAGAACCCGAAAAGAGAATTAAAGAACTTGAAAGATTATCACGCGAGAGAAGAACTGTCTGCTTGCTTGAAACTCCTTACAGACTGAAGCCTTTTCTTGCCGCTGCTTCACAGGTAATGCCCGACAGAAAATGTTATCTCGGATTTAATCTTACTTCACCTTTTGAAACTCATCATTACGGTACTTTCAAAGAGCTTTATGATAAATTCAAAGAAGATAAAATAAAAGCCGAATTTGTTGTAGTATTCGAAGGTTCTGTTTTGCCTCCCGTAAATACAAAAACCAAATATAAAAATTATCCAAAAAACAGAGGAAGATAATGAAAATTAAAATAAAAAGAACTTCAGCGCTATTTAATGATATTGAACTGCCGAAATATGCAACTCCAGGTTCTGCCGGTATGGATGTGTATGCAGCTTTGGAAGAAGATGAATATCTGATGCCCGGCAAAACCGCATTAATACCTACAGGCATTGCAATAGCCGTACCTGAAGGATATGAATGTCAGGTGAGGTCCAGAAGCGGACTTGCTGCAAAGCACGGACTTTTTGCTCTGAATTCACCTGGCACTATTGATTCAGATTACAGAGGCGAAGTAAAAATAATTATTTCAAATTTTGGTGAATCAAGATATATCATCAAACGCGGTGACAGAATTGCCCAGCTTGTAATTAATAAAGTAGAAAAAGCAGAATGGGTAGAAACAGACAAATTGCCTGATACTGACAGAGGTGATGGCGGATTTGGCAGTACGGGAGTATCTGATAAGTAATGAACTGGGTATTGCTTTTAATTATTACTATTATTACCGGTATCAGTTCAGGAATGTTTGGAATTGGCGGCTCGATAATAGCTACTCCGCTACTTTTACTTCTTACTGATATAAGCCCGAATGCTGCACTTTCTACTCCTTTACCCGTAGCTGTTTCATCGGCATTATCAGGCTCTATGCTCTATTTCAGAGAAAATCTGATTAATTTCAGGGTTGCATTTCTTACACTGCTTTTTGCATTACCATTCAGTATGCTCGGTACTTATCTTACAGAACATATTAATATATCTTACCTTCTTACAGCTAAAGCAATATTTTTACTTGTGCTTGGTATTAGATTTTTTGTATCAGAAGAAAGTAATCTGCTTGCCAAATCCAATCCGCCACAGTTACCGGCAATCGCCTTTACAGGAGTTTTATCCGGATTCGTAGCAGGTATTCTTGCTCTTGGCGGAGGTGTAGTATTGGTAACTGCATTTACAAAATTATTAAAGATGAATTTGAAAAGTGCTATTGCAACATCTCTTTTTGCAGTTCTGATACTGGCAGTAATTAATTCAGCCGGGCATTATATAGCCGGAAATATTGAGGTGAAAATATCATTATTTATGATGATTACTGTAATTCCATTTTCTTATCTGGGAGCATATTTATCTGTAAGAATGAAAAATAAACTAATTACTATGATATTCGGAAGTTTGCTGATTGTATTTGCAGCTTATTCAATTTTTATGATTATTCTCAATTATTGATGCCTTTATGAACGATTACAATATTTGCCCGATTTGCAAAACCAAGGGAATAAAATTTAAGGATAACTATTACAACTGTCCCGAATGTAAGGCTGTTTTTAAAGATAAAAGATTTTATCCTTCACGCGGAGAAGAGCTTGAAAGATACGAAAGCCATAATAATGACGTAAATGATACAGGATACCAGAGATTTGTGAATCCAATCATAAAAGCTGTATTAGAGGATTTTTCACCAGAACACAGGGGGCTTGATTATGGCGGAGGGTTTGCCCCTGTGATTACCAAAATTTTGCGGGATAACAATTATAATATCGAAGTATATGACCCCTTTTTCAGGAATAATAAAAGACTTTTATCTCAAAAATATGATTATATCGTAGCCTGTGAAGTAATTGAGCATTTTCATAAGCCCTGTGAAGAATTTACCGGTTTAGAAAAAATTCTTATTGATAACGGCAAATTATACTGTATGACGCATATTTACAATAATTCCATACCATTTGAC
>CAZIXJ010000518.1:0-2515 GCA_964542835.1 uncultured Hyphomicrobiales bacterium | reverse complement strand
CTCTTTTATAATTATAGTTTAACAATTTATGTGTTACGTAAAACTAAATTATTTTGTGACTACTCAGGCATCTTAGAAATATGCTAATCAAGTATTGGAATCAGAAAGAATAAAAGGGATTCCATTATTAGCATTAAAAAGTTCCTGCATAATATTTTTTCTATTTTTAATAAGAGTAGAAATATAACTTCGTATATCACAAAAAATTTCTGCTCCGCTCTCTGTACGAAATGAACCTGATATCTTTTGCTTTATTTTTATCATTCGAATATCACGTTCACCCAGATTATTATCAAATGGAATATCAAAATCATACATGAATGCCAATGTTTCTTTTTTGAAATTTTTCAACCGATTTAAAAGTTTTATTGGAGTAGTACTTTTATGATCCTTTGGTAGTGGATTCTCAAAATATCCATCACTCACTATTCTGTTATATTTTGTTTCAAAATATTGAATTGTTTTTGGTGGGAGATGTTTCTCTTTGTGTTTGGACTGATCAACCGATTTTTTTATTTGAATTAATAAATCAAACATTTTTCTAGCCCATACTTGCTGATGTTTTTCAATTATAAAATTTAATTCTCGCAGATGATGTGCATTGCATAAAGCATGTGATGCTTTAGTATATTTGAAATATGATTTCCAGTGATCATGCACAATTGTTCCTATGAAATCCGGGAGTATTCCCATTTCATTCATGGCAATCGTACCACGACTTTTACAAATTTTATATAGCGTTGCAAATTCATTACTTATACAATGAATCCAATGTAAATCAGCTTCTTTTCTAATGCCGGATTCATCAGCATTTAAAACATCACATTCTTGTAAGTTTGTTTTTATTGCTTCTAAAGAATTTTTAATATTCTTTTTTTGCTCCTGATTTGCTTTGATAATCGTTGCTTCAGATATAGAGTGACCAAAAATATCTCTGAAAATCTCTGCAGTTCTTTTTAACGGAATAAAATGATAATTTGTTAAATAACTGGCTAGAGTTTTTATTTTTGTCCCATATTGTGCCGGAGATTTTACTTTCTCAGGGAATTCACCCCTGTTTTCAAAACCACATTTAGGACATATTTTTATTTCTGCTTGATGCTCTGTAATTTCAATATTTATTGGGGGCAAATCAAATACTTGTCTTTTTTCAATTTTATGAACACCTTCTGTCTTAAAAGAGGCGTGACAGATATTACAATTAAAAACCTTATGAATTTCTATTTTATCCGGTTTTTCTATTTGTTTTAAAGTATGACCTTTATGTCCAGGTTGACCTCCATTTTTTCTGTTACTCTTTTTGCGAAGACTTTTTGTACGTTTTACTTTTTTATATCCATCGCTTGAAGGAGGTTTGCTACTATTATTGCTGTTTTTAGAAATTTGCTCATCTAACTTATTTATTATTTTATTTTGTTTTTCAATATGTTCTGTAAGATTTTGAATTAATTCCGTTAGTTGAAAAAATAAACTTTTTACTGAATCAATACCATCGTGAAATGCAGTTTCTATTGTTTCTTCATTCGGAACTTTTAAAGTTATGTTTTTTTGTTTCTTTCCTCTCATGAAAACAACTTACGTTATTAATTTCAAAAAAGCTAGAATTATTATTACTTTTTTTGAGTTTTTTTCTATCCACCTGAGTAGTCACATTATTTTTAACATATTTCACCTCCATTTTTATACTCTAACGCCGATTGCTCACCGACACCGGTGGCGAATGATAATTCGCCAATCTTCGAGGGCCCATCACTTTGAAACGCGAGCCAAAACTTTAACTCCGGCGCCGCTCAAAGGTGTTCGGTGCAGCAAAATGTTAGACCATGTTTTTTGAAATTTGAATAAATAATGAGGAGGCGCGGCAACGTTGTGTTAGTAGTCACCAATACATAAACACTGCTATTACCACTTTGCTCCTCCATAATTTTAATCACTAAGTGAGGCAAGACTGATAGGGTGACGCTTGTCAATCAGGTTGCTCACCGCATGATTTCATATGTCAGACACGCCTCCCGTTCATAAGGTAAGAAGTGATCTTACCCATGATTAACCTCCTTTTTTGAAGTATTAACGTTAAACGGAGAGTCGACCTCCTCATTTATTTATAATTCTCAGTATAAAACCGTTGAGTTTATATAAAACGAATATTCCACCAGCATATAAAGGCAGGGTGGCAGTAATGATTAAAACAAATATATCCAGGATAGTAAAAGAACTTGCAATATTTAATATTAAGAATGATTGGTAAATTAGAAAGGCGTAAAATATGAAAGCAAAAAACAAGAAAATGATACTGAGAGTTTTTTTAACGGCAGTATCTATATTTTTAATATCTCTTATATTTAATTCAATTATTTTTCCGAGTAATAATACCACTACGCCACTTATCACACTGCTAATAATAATCCACATTGCTTACACCTTTTATTTATTTTGTATTCTGATACCAAGATTTATTAAAAATCTAAATGGCATTGAGACTATTATCTCAAATCGTTTCTATCGGTCTAACGCC
>CAZIXJ010000517.1:0-2520 GCA_964542835.1 uncultured Hyphomicrobiales bacterium | reverse complement strand
TATTTCACGGGGTGAAAGGCGCTCCGGTGGGCTGCTTAGCTCACCGGTCATCTAGTCGATTAACGAGCGTACTTATTTTCGTTCTATTATATAGTTGTTTATTTCTCTTCTAATTATCCAACCTTCGTTTAAGTTCAATTGCCAACCAAGTCCTGTTGCAGACGACTTTTCTATAACTATATTTTCAGCTGTAACGCGACCTTTTTCTTCCATTACCAGACAACCTTTTTTTATAACAGAAAGAAAGCCCCATTCGTCTGATATGTCGATAATTGGATAAACTGTGCCAAGTGAATCTAAAGGATGAGGAACATATTTTATAGCATAACGAGCTTTAATAAGCTCAAATTCAAGTATTGGTTCCTCACAATACATGCGTCTTTCCGTTTCTTTAATTTTCTGTTTTTCTGTATCGCGTAGTAGTTCTTTTGAATAAATAGTTTTATAATCATACTGCTTTTTTACTTTATTATACCATTTTGCTGTGTCCGAAGACAAATTTATATTCAATGCGTCTTGCAATTTAAGTCCTAAATCATCATTACATGATAGTCCTTCCCGCCATTTTTCATCTTCTTCATCTAATAAATAGGCATACAATAGGCCCGAAAAATATCCAAATGAACGCATATAAGAAGCTGTAGAATTAGAAATGTTATCTAAACGTTTTAGCGTTTTCTCCTTAAATTCGCTTCTAGATTTGCTACATAATTTAAACTCAGTATACATAGCAAGACCTTCGTGTATTTCAAAGATATTTTCATCTTTCTGTTTATCCCTGTAGATTGCCCGCCTGGCTTGACGAATTAAAAGCGCATCTTTAATTGCCCATTTTCTTTCTTCATTATTTGTTTTTATAGCTTGTACTAAAGCATTCCATTCCAATAAAATAGATATTCTTGCTTGCATATCATCCATGTGGTCATTATGATACGCCTTGTAGTCAAATCCTATTGTTTTCTGTATTCTATGAAATGATTCATGTACAATTGTTTGCATTAACTCTGAAGATTCAACTTTTGAAAAGTCCATTGAAATCTTAGCCCATTCTTTTCCACCGAAAAAAGTTACTCCGCTAGCTATAGTTTTATTGTCAGGATATTTGCCGATATATACATTTTTATGGGGTTGCAATAGGCTTTCGGAATCAGCCTGATTTGCGACTATATCTCTAGTTACAGGGTCAATTAAAAGAATTGGACCATAGAGATTTTTATTCCATAAATTTCCGTTATCTTTTCCGCATATTTGCTCTACTTCACGTAGATACTTATATAACGTATCTACAGGAACACCTGTTTGGGCAAATCCTTGAAATCCTAATTGAATAAGAATTATAAAAAATATTAATTGTTTCATCCAGTCTCTTGTTTTTTCATGCTCGTTAAACTCCTTTCTATCGCCCAAACGATATTCGCCTCTTTTAATTTTTGGAGACCTCCGAACCCGGGCTTAGCGATATTTACATTTTTCCGCCTGCTTATGCCGTAAAAACGGGCGTTTCTTCAATCCAAATGTAACAAAGTATGTTGAGTGAAGCAAGAAATTGTAACAAAAAGTTTGGTGGGGATTGTTGTTGCTCGCGATGCGATCTGTAGACTGTGGTGGCGTGAGAGGCGCTCCGGTGGGCTGCTTAGCTCACCGGCCACCTACTCGATTAGGCTTTGTTGTTAATGTCCTTCCAATATTCTTATTAAGTCCTCATTAATATAAAAAACTTCTACACCGTCTTTTCTTGGGGTTAGAATCTTATAATCTGCCAATTCGTTCATATATTTTGTTAATGTTGTTCTTGAGGTTTTACCTAAAATTTCTCCTATTAGACTTGGTTTAATATATGGTTGACTGAATATTGCTTCATTGATTTCCTTATTGTACCATTTTATCTTTTTCTTAGCATATTCAAGAGTTGATTCCATTTGAGATAATATCTCGTTAATTCTTGTATTTGTCAAAATGGAAGTCTTTTCGGTGGCTTCCAACATAAATTCAATCCAAGATTCCCAAGAATTCCTTTGTGTTACAGCACCAAGTTTGAAATAATAGTCCTCTTTGTTTAAAATTATAAACTTTGACATGTAAAGAACAGGTTGATTCAACAATCCTTTACTGAACAAATATAAAAGGTTTAAAATTCTACCTGTTCTACCATTTCCATCTTGGAACGGGTGAATTGCTTCAAACTGATAATGTGCAACACACATTTTTAATAATGGGTCTGTTGGGTATTTTTCATCATTATTCAAATAGTCAACCAAATTTTCCATTAATTTTTCAATCAAACCTTCAGATCTTGGGGGAGTATAAATGATTTCTCCCGGGCGAAATTCACTTTCTCCACGTTTTATTACTACCTGAGCCTGTGGAGGTCTATAACCTGAATTAGTTTCTTTTATTTGGTTAAAAATTTGTTTAATTAAATCCGTGTTGATTTCCTGATTTTCTTGCAACTCTTTAAAACCAGCCACATTGATCCGAAAGTTTTCAGAACAAAGTTCATGTGATCCTTGTATCCCTTTA
>CAZIXJ010000516.1:0-2525 GCA_964542835.1 uncultured Hyphomicrobiales bacterium | reverse complement strand
ATACCTGATATTATATTTGTAGCGTCGCCGGTAATTGAATTTTCAGCGATTTTTCTAACGGGTGGCTTGCCGAGACCTGTATAATACTCAGTGATAAGACCGATACCTATACCTGATAAAAGCCCGACTATTGTAGATAAAAATATTCCGTTTGAGGTAATTAATTTTTCAGTACCGTAAAGCGGGTCATTAAACACCCATGATTCGGGGAGGAGCCACTTTATTATAAAATAAGAAGCAATTATCATTAGTATTCCTGATGTGGAAGTACCAATATTCAATGCTGTCTGTGGGTTACCTCCTTCTTTTACTTTTACGAAAAAAGTACCGAGAATGGATAAGAGAATGCCTGCAGCAGCAAGGAATAATGGAAGCAGAACGCCTGAAAGCCCTCCAAAAGGAGTAGCTGCAAATTCTGCAAGTGAATAGAAAGCAGCACCAAGTACCATAGTACCAATAATAGAACCTACATATGATTCGAACAGGTCAGCGCCCATACCTGCTACATCACCTACGTTGTCTCCTACGTTATCGGCAATGGTAGCGGGATTAAGCGGATGGTCTTCAGGTATTCCGGCTTCTACTTTTCCTACGAGGTCGGCACCTACATCAGCGGCTTTTGTGAATATACCACCGCCAACTCTTGCGAAGAGTGCTATAGAAGATGCACCGAATGAAAAACCTGTAATTACGGATATTACGTGGGAAACAGAATCAAATGAATTAACTCCGAATATACTGCCATATAATATAAAGAGTAAACTCAAACCCAGCACACCAAGACCTACTACGCCCATACCCATTACGCTGCCACCTCTGAAGGCTATGCTTAGAGCTTTATTGAGTCCGAATTTTGTGTCTCTTGCAGCATTAGTAGTTCTTACATTGGCTTTTGTTGCTACTTTCATACCAATTATGCCGGCTATTGCAGATGATAAAGCTCCTACGATAAAGCTCAGAGCTACAAGTGGATGTGATGATGCATCGGAATATCCCTTGATAACGAGCAAGATAGCTACAAGAATTACAAATATTGATAGTATCTTGTACTCTGCTTTCAGAAATGCGTTAGCACCTTTTGCTATCGCATCGGAAATCTTTTTCATTTTATCAGTGCCGATTTCCTCTTTGTCAATTTTGTAAGCACTGATATAAGTATATAACAATGCTATTACACCTATAGCAGGAATCAAATAGATGAAAGAATTCATACCAAATCCGTCTTTTAATTAATAATATTTACAGTTAATTAATATTTTCTGCAATTACAACAACAAAAACCAATTATTTGATGTTTTTCAAATAACTTTAACGATATGCAGGCATTTGAATTTTATTTATTCCTAAAAAAATTATCCATTGAAATTCTTCCTGATGATACGGGTGATTTGATACCCTTAAGGCTGAGAGTTAAATCTTTGTTAATTTTTTCTATTGTTCCTTTGCATATTAATTCAGAATTGTCGTCGTCGCGGTATATTTCGGCATATTTCCCGGTAATCATTGAGTTATCAGAATAATATGAAAAGAGTGAATCGTAATCGGAAGATTCTATCATTTTATAGAATAATTCAAAGTTTTTTAGAAATTCTCTGAAAACAAATCCTGAAGTAAGTTCATATCCAAAACTATTGATATTGGCAGCTTTTTTAATGAATTTATCGGGTATCAGTGCAGGGGATTGATTAATATTAATTCCAATACCAACTATTGCTTCGCTTATTCTATTATTTTGAGTTTTGGTTTTTGTAATTATTCCGGCAATTTTGCTATCATCTATCATAATATCATTTACCCATTTAATTGCAGGTTTGAGATTAGTCAGATTTTTTATGGTTTTTAATACGGAATTTGCGGCAAGAATAATAAAAGCCTGATAAATGTGCTCAAAATGAACATCAGGCTGTATCATTAGCGACAGATGAAAATTGCCGGATAAAGTTTCCCATTTTCTGTTTTTAAAACCGTGAAAATCATTCCCCGAATCCGAGAAACAAATAATATTCTCAGAGATTTCATCATTATGGCTCAAAATATCAAACTGAGAAGTATAGGATTCTTTATTTAAAATCAGAGTTTTAAAATAATTATTTTCTTTAATATTAATTTCAGATTGAAAGCAATTATCCTGATTAAAAAAAACAGAATAATGCGTACGATTATCTGTTTTTTTTAAATTCAGATTTTCAGCAAGAAAATAATTGGCAAAATCAGGAGAATCAGTCAGTATTTTCATCTTCTTTTATTTCTTTTCTTCTGAAAGATTCCAAAGTAAAATTAGCAGTAGTAAAGTGCCAGCCGGGTACTTCCTTACCGTCACTGTATGTAAATTTCAATCTTTGCTCGATTGTAGCATAGTAATGAACAGGAATATTTAGTTGCTTACTAAAAGTAATATGTCCGCCGCTGTTTATTCTTGCAAATACTTCTGTTGTATCATTTGGTGTCATTCTGTAGAAAAAAGCCTGGGCGCTTTTTACGTAGCGAAAACGCTTTGATTTATGTCCGAGAGTATCAATATTGCC
>CAZIXJ010000515.1:0-2526 GCA_964542835.1 uncultured Hyphomicrobiales bacterium | reverse complement strand
CAGACAGAAAAATCATTTATGCCAACAGCCAGTTCTGTGATTTTTTTAAAATTAATAACGACATAATAAACGGAATGGTGTGTAATGAGATTTTTACCGATAATTCTGCTACATATTTAAAAAAATATGAAGAACAAGCAATTACAGATAATGAACCTGTAATAATTGAATCTACTGATTTGACGACAAAAAGCGATATTTCGAGAAATGTATTTATCAGAATTATTGTAATTAATGAAGAAGAAAAACCAAAATATATCCTGACGATAATCAGAGATATATCTGAAATCCAATTAACAAAGACTAAGCATAAAAATCTCGAATCAAGATTTTTTACAATTTTTTATAAAAGCCCTATCCCCGTTGTAATAACGCGTATTTCAGATCACAAAATTATTTTCTCAAATGATGCATTTTATAAAATGACCGGTTATACTTCCGAAGACATAATTGAGAGAGACAATAAATATCTTGATATATGGGCTGATGTTGATTTAAGAAATAAAATTGTAAGCAATGCTTTAAGTCAGGAAGGTAATCATCATAATATTGATGCACAACTTAAAAGGAAAGACGGTACTTTGTTTGATACAATAGTTTCTTTAGAAAAAATTGAAATCAATAATGAAACTATGATAGTATTTATGGGTGTAGAAATTACAGAAAGAAAAAATGCCGAACGTGAACTTCTCGAAACCCTGAAAAAACAGAAAGAATTAAATCTTATACGAAATCATTTTGTGTCGTTGATTTCTCACGAATACCGCACTCCGCTTACTTCGATTATGCTTTCTGTTGACATTTTAAAAAGATATGGTGATAAATGGGACAAATCTGAAAAGGATAAGCATTTTCAGAGAATACAGGATACAATATTAAGAATGACTCAGATGATGGAAAATGTGTTGATACTCGGGAATATTGAATCCGGTTTTCTGGGATTCAATCCCGACAGATTCAATCTTGATGCTTTTTGCAAAAGTATTGCCAAAAATACTGAAATCAACTTTCATAATAAAGTTTCTATTAATTATCTTTTTCTCGCAAATAAAAAAGAATTTATGCTCGATGAAAATTTATCGGGATTGATGGTAACTCACTTATTAAGCAATGCAGTAAAATATTCAGATAAAACCAATAATGGCTCTGTATTATTTAAAATTACCAATGACGATAAAAATCTTTATTTTGAAATATCAGATGAAGGCATCGGAATTCCTCAAAAAGATATGCCGTTTTTATATAAAGAATTTTTCAGAGCTTCCAATACCGGAAATATTTCAGGTTACGGGCTTGGGCTTACCATAGTAAAAAGAGCTGTCGAGTCTCACAAAGGCAAAATCAATATAAAAAGTATTCTGAACAAAGGAACTAATGTAAAAGTAATCTTACCCATATTATAAATTATTAAGGTATTTCAATGAAAATGATTAAGTTTTTAAATGGAAAGTCTCTCAATGCTGGTACAATGTTCTGTCTGGGACAGAATTATGAAAAGCATATCAAAGAAATGGGAAGCAAAAAATCAAAAGACCCGGTAGTTTTCATCAAGCCGCCGGCTGCATATGTAGAAAATAATAAAAGTGTTTTATTACCTGATTTCTCTGAGAATGTACATTATGAAGCAGAACTGATTTTAATAATAAAAGAGGACATTTATAATATAGAGCCATCTGATGCACTCAAATTTGTGGATGGTTTTTCCATTGGTATAGATATGACTTTAAGAGATATTCAAAAAAAATCAAAAGATACCGGAAAACCATGGGCAGTAGCAAAAGGGTTTTACACTTCAGCTCCGATAGCACCTATCATAGAATTTGATGAAAACACAGATTTAAATAACCTTGATATTTTGCTGGAATTGAACGGTAAAAAAATGCAGGCTGCCAATACATCTGAAATGGTAATGAAATCTGCAGAAATAGTATCATATTTATCAAAAGTATTTTCTCTGCAAAAAGGAGATATTATATTCACAGGCACACCAGAAGGAGTCGGCAAAGTAGAATCAGGCGATACCCTCTATGCTTCGGTTTCCTCCAACGGAAAAATACTGACAGAGATAAATGTAACTATGCAATAAAAAAAAACCGGCAAAATAATCAGGCATATTTTTTCGTCATAAGCAAAGCAAATCTAATTATTATAATTTTATTGGTGAAACGATGCCTGTATATGAATATAAATGCAGTAAATGCGGAAAAATATTTGATTTTAAACAAAGTATGAAAGATGCTTCACTTACCAAATGCCCTGAATCAGTATGTGAGCAGGAAGTAAAAGGTGAAGGAGAAGTATCAAGAATAATTAGCGGTAATGTAGGACTGGTATTTAAAGGCTCAGGATTTTACGTTACAGATTACGCAAGAAACGGTAACGGAAAGCAAAAAGCTGAAAAAACTCAGACGAATGGAAATACTGAGAAAAAGCCTGAAACCAAACAAACCAAAAAAACTCAAAACACAGCTAAAGTTAAAGAATAATTCTGCTTTTTTTAATATTAAAATGCCTGCCATAAGAACA
>CAZIXJ010000514.1:0-2530 GCA_964542835.1 uncultured Hyphomicrobiales bacterium | reverse complement strand
CAATTTCGTCTGCAAGCATTTCGACAAAATATTTCGCGGCATAAATTATTGATTCTATCTTTTCTTACCTGATCCATTAAATAGTTGTATTCACTAAAGGTAAGATCTTTAATAATGTTTATTTCAAAAAAACTATCAAATTTCTGAATAATTAAGGGCAATATTTTTTTACCTTCTTTCCTGCAATACTCCAGTAATTCATTATACTCTTTAGATATTGCATAGGATCTCAAATTACTATGATTTAGAAGTTCTGGATATTTCCAGGTCTTTTCCCATGCAATATATTTTTTTTCAAAATTATTCTTTATATCATTTGACAAACTAATAGAATATTTTCCTAATTTATTTATTTCTTCTTCTGAAAAGTTGATAGTTATTATTTTTGTAAATCCTTTTTCTATTGATTCTTCCATACTAAAACTACTTCTTGAGGATTCAGAATAATCTACAATTGTACCATTTTCAACAACTTGTCCAGTCCATTTATAATGCTTATCGACATGACCATATTCGTCAAAGGCATTATATTCTATTGCATATCTGGGATGAAACAATCTTGATCCTGGTCCCATTTTACTTTCCCAGGAATAGCCATGTGGATGATTGTTTGGTGGAATATTAAAATTATTACTATGTTTAGAATTAACAGAAAGATGTGTAAAACCTCCAGAATATTTCCATGTAATATTATTTATTATATATTGTCGATGAAGATGCCATAAATCAATATCAGCATTTGCCGCAGTTGCTCCAGATCTGGAATAAACAAAAGCCCCTTCATATCTTGGAATAATAGTATTTGATGCATTTTTATTTCCCAAATAATTATCAAAAGAATATAGTGCTCGAAGAACAGTATCAGGCTCACTAGTTAGATTAACTCCATAATCCATGGAAATTACAGGATCAATCCATGATGATGTTATTCCACCAGCCCATGCATAACAATTATAATTAATAGTACTTTCACCAGATTTTATTGCATCATCAGCATCTAGGTCAGGATATGATGAATACCAATTACTATTCTCACATTTCATATAAACATCACACTCACAAGAAGTATTATGAGCGCTACTAATAACATGGACAGCACGAATTCCATTACTAAAACTTTGCTTAACTCTTGAAGCATTCCCCCAATTAAAATCTCCATTTCCATTGTAATCATCATTCCATGCAACAATTTTACCAGGGAATCCAGTTTGATCTTCAATAAAAATTTCACTATTACCAGATAAATGACAAGTAAAGTAATTTAGTTCCTCTGTTATACTATGGTCACATCTTATTCCTTGATTTATAAATGGTACACTTGGTTGTAAAGAATTTAAAAATTGATTAATTGTAATATCAAGATCAGAGGTTCCTTGATTATTTGTACCACACCCATAAGCACGGAGATATAAAATATAATATCCTGCTTGAGGTATTGTTGTACTTATTTTTGCTTGATAACCTAATCCACTATCATCATCTGTCCATGAATAACTTGTTGCATTAGATCTGCTAAATAATTGCATTACAGGATCAGAACCATTTGGATTAGTTTTTTTTGTTTCAAATACTACCTGATAACCAGATTGGAAATAAAATAGTGAATTATGGCTATAATTAAATGTTTTATTCAAATCATATTGATAATTTCCTGAAGGATTTGTTACAGTCTTTGTTGAAGATTGTGTGTTTTCTAAACGTATAACTTCTTCTTTTAATTCTGAATAATTAATTGGTAGTTTATAGTTGTTCAATTTATCAACATATTGATCATAATTTTTAGAAGATAAATTCATGTCATTTCTATCTATTGATAATCGAATAAATTCAATATCTGGAATAAAGGGTAATTTACAAAGAAAAGATATTGTATTTTCTCCGGCTTTTAGTTTGATTTTATCTATTGATCCATCAGGATTAACTAATTGAGATACATGCCATTGTGCTTTTTGAAATTGTAACATTTTTGAAGAATCCTTGCCATTTATACGAATTTTCAAATAATCTAGTTTATCTTTACTTTTTCGTCCTTTTACAAAAGCACTTAAATAATATTCATTTTCTAATGGAATATCAATTGTAAATGTAGCTATTCCATACTTTTTATCAACAGAAATTTCTCTGGTTTTAATAACACATTGACCATATTTTTCTTCTTGAACATATTTTTTTATTAATTTATTTTCAATTAAATTTTGAGCATTTAATATAGTGCTAAAGATTAATAATAAATTTATAAGGGAAATTATACTTTTTGTATTTCTCATTTTTTATCCTTTTCTAAATCATTGTTTTCAATTTTATCCTTTTTGTTTAAATTTAACTATAGAGCCATTAATTTCGTTTTCGCCCGGAATAGAGTCCTTGTAAAATTTTATTCCGGGCTTTATACTTTAAAAAGACACATATTCCCTCCTCTTTTTATTTATATAACCTTAATCTTTTGTTGAAAATTTTATCTTATACTCTAACACCAACTTGCTCACCGACACCGGTGGCGAATGATAATTCGCCAATCTTCGAGCGCCCA
>CAZIXJ010000513.1:0-2537 GCA_964542835.1 uncultured Hyphomicrobiales bacterium | reverse complement strand
ACGTTGAGAGATACAATGAAATGGATTTCAATTCTAATATAGTGCGATTGAGACTCTTTATTTAAAACAAAATCCGGCTCTCTCTGGAATTTCAATTCTAATATAGTGCGATTGAGACGTAGAAAAGGCAAATCGTTTAGGTAATAAAACACTATTTCAATTCTAATATAGTGCGATTGAGACATAGGAGAAATAATGGAAAAGCCGGCAAAATATAAATTTCAATTCTAATATAGTGCGATTGAGACTATTCTTGTCAATGACAGTTCTGTAAAAATTGAATTATTTCAATTCTAATATAGTGCGATTGAGACCCTATTCATTAAATAACTCATACATTCTTTCCAAGATTTCAATTCTAATATAGTGCGATTGAGACTGCAGGATTAGGCTTGATAGTCGGAGGTCTTATTAATTTCAATTCTAATATAGTGCGATTGAGACAAAAAACTCACCGGAGCTGTAACAATTGAAGAAAATTTCAATTCTAATATAGTGCGATTGAGACCGTTTAAAAAAGGAATACGACAATAATTTACTTCCATTTCAATTCTAATATAGTGCGATTGAGACAATGGGTTTGGGCAATAAAGAGCTTTCAAAATTGAATTTCAATTCTAATATAGTGCGATTGAGACTTATAACTCCCGTAGAAATTCTCTGGGAGCTAATCAGATTTCAATTCTAATATAGTGCGATTGAGACTGCAGGAAAGAAAGTTGCAGTTGATAGCACAGCAAGATTTCAATTCTAATATAGTGCGATTGAGACAGTTCGGCAATCCTACCCATCATCGAAATCAATATATATTTCAATTCTAATATAGTGCGATTGAGACCTGTTCAAACAGGTTCAGGAAGTCAAAAAGGAGTTTATTTCAATTCTAATATAGTGCGATTGAGACCATCAACACCACGCTCAATTTGGTCTTCAAGCATCATTTCAATTCTAATATAGTGCGATTGAGACTTCAGGCTCTTCAACAGGTGATGAAAAATAACTATTATTTCAATTCTAATATAGTGCGATTGAGACGCACAGCTTCAGGTCTGTGCTTTTTGATTGCAACACCATTTCAATTCTAATATAGTGCGATTGAGACAGATATCAAAGTGAAGCAAGTTTAGAGAAAGAATATTTCAATTCTAATATAGTGCGATTGAGACAATACAGGTATCAAGCGTATTCCAATCATCATCATTATTTCAATTCTAATATAGTGCGATTGAGACTTAAAATCACCCATAAGCATTAAGTCTTTTTCAGTATTTCAATTCTAATATAGTGCGATTGAGACAGGGTATTTAAACAAACACAAAGAAGGCTACTATCTATTTCAATTCTAATATAGTGCGATTGAGACGCAGGAGTTTTAAGCTCTTCTTTTGTTTTTTTTCTATTTCAATTCTAATATAGTGCGATTGAGACTCTCCGAATATCCTTATTTGTTGCTTTAGAGACTCATATTTCAATTCTAATATAGTGCGATTGAGACTTTTTCGATTTCGGCAGGGATTTTCTGAGGTTTACCATTTCAATTCTAATATAGTGCGATTGAGACTTTATATCCGATTTATCAACTGTTTCATCAATGTTTATTTCAATTCTAATATAGTGCGATTGAGACATGCTTATGCTTAATCAGATAGTTTGTGAGTTTTATTTCAATTCTAATATAGTGCGATTGAGACTCACTAAAAAAGAGCATAAAAAATAGCCTTTAAAAATATTTCAATTCTAATATAGTGCGATTGAGACAATGGAGCGAAACCTCTTTTTTTCATCAAATACATATTTCAATTCTAATATAGTGCGATTGAGACGCTCACAAGATTTGCCTGCTATATCATTTCAATGAAATTTCAATTCTAATATAGTGCGATTGAGACCACTGCTTATAGTAGAGCTTGCTTTGAGGTATGGAGATTTCAATTCTAATATAGTGCGATTGAGACGATTCCTCTATTGGTTTAATTTCTAAAATTGTTTGATTTCAATTCTAATATAGTGCGATTGAGACCCTCGTTATCCGCTTTTATGCTCATTCCTACTTTCATATTTCAATTCTAATATAGTGCGATTGAGACTCTACTACTATACGGGATGAATTGTTTAGTTTGATATTTCAATTCTAATATAGTGCGATTGAGACTTATTTATCTCATCTGCTAATTCTTTGAGCTTATTCATTTCAATTCTAATATAGTGCGATTGAGACCTTTCAGGAATCAGACTAACTAACTAATGAAAATTACATTTCAATTCTAATATAGTGCGATTGAGACAAGTTGCTACTGCAAGACCTTTGCTTGCTATTGACATTTCAATTCTAATATAGTGCGATTGAGACTCTTTAAAACGTGGTCAGAAAGATTTAATAAAGAAATTTCAATTCTAATATAGTGCGATTGAGACTTATTGAAGTTTTATCAAATGACAGAATTTTTATATTTCAATTCTAATATAGTGCGATTGAGACCTTCCTCAATTCTTCTGTTTCCCTGATAATAAACTATTATTTCAATTCTAATATAGTG
>CAZIXJ010000512.1:0-2542 GCA_964542835.1 uncultured Hyphomicrobiales bacterium | reverse complement strand
ATGGCCTTGTGGGCCTTTGCCCTTCCTTAAAACTACTTCCCATGTTTCTCCATAATCTGTAGAAATGAATATTCCATTTCCCATTGTACATACAAGAACCATATGATTTCTTAATTCTATATTTTTAATAGGGGCATAGAAATCTACCGGTTCATAAGTTACATATTCCCAACTGTCTCCGCCATCAAAAGTTCGATATAACAAGCTTGGGGATTCCGGTTTATAAGTATATGAACCTGTATAGATAGTATCTCCCGATACAGCAATTGAGCCCAAATTGGAGTATAAGACTTCAGAATTAATCTGTTCCCAGCTATCACCGCCATCAGTTGATTTTTGAATATAGTGAGCATCAGTTCCAACGTATATATTGCCATCAGAAATATCAACAGCTCTAATAATGGCAACTTCAGGGAAGTTAGTTTTGTACCAGTTTATTCCATTATCTGTAGATTTGAATAATCCTTTGTAACTTCCAATATAAATATTTTCACCATCTAATGCACTAACTTCTACACCAAAATTCATATTTTCTTTTTCAAAAATATATGGTGTTTTATTCCATTGTGCATTAGCAGCAAACACAGTAATAAGCATTAATAGCAAAATATATTTTTTCATAAATATTCCTTCATTTTATTCTAAATTATAATTTCACAAACTTCTCTATTCTATCCCCAACCCTAACAAAATACACACCACGAGGAAGATGTGAAATATCAATTCTTACCGGACATTGAGCGTAGTCGAAATGTCCGTCATTGCTTACTTCGGTACTTCGGCTCCGCTCAGTGTCCTTAGTGCTGTAAACCACATTCCCCAGCACATCATAAATCGCAATTTCCTCGCTTAAAACCACAGGGTTAACCCTGTGGTTTTCAGGGATTGAGATTTCAATATATTCCGATGCGGGATTGGGGGAGATAAGGAAAGTGGTTTCTTGTGCGTAGTTGACATAGACACTTGTTGTATTTGGTGTGTATTTATATATAACTTGATTAGGTCTTTGTGCTAAACCTATAATTTCATTTGTATTAATAACTTCAAATGCCTGCATAAAATATTGCAAACTATCAAAATGATAGTCTTCTTTCAGCTCCCATTTATTTCCGCCATCATCAGTATGCCATATTGTGTACCATGATGCAAGTGCGTATCCATGCTTCTCATCATAGAACTTAATGCTTTTGCAACTTGAATTGTTATACCTGTTAACAGTATCAAGATACTTTTCCCAAGTATTAGCACTATCAGTTGTTTTTAGAAATAATGCTCTATATACATCATTTTCATTTTTTACAGAATGGAATGAAAAACCATTTTTTTTATTAACAAAATCTACAGCATCAGAGCTAAGCTCCTCATTTGGAGATGTAAATATCCAATTATTTCCACCATCAAATGTTTTGGCAAAAACTGTACCATCAAACCCACCAATAATCGTTGCATAAATTGTGTTTTCATCAAAACACTTAATTACTCTTATAACAACATCATCCCAATTCTCAATAAGATAAGGTGGTGGATTAATTAGTACATTTTTCCATGTTTTTGCACCATCAGTTGATTTGAAAATTTTATTCCCACTTGTCATATATCCTGTTTTGTTATCAACAAATTCTACTGATATAAGAATACCGGGATTTGTCAGGTCTGATTTATTTCTCAATTTCCAAGTTTGTAATGCATCATATGAAACCCAATAATCTCCTGAATCACAAGTTATAATACAAAAATCTTCTGTCGGATATGAAAAATCAAATGGTCTATGCTTGTATAGATAGTTTCCCTCTTTATCCCATGAAATTGTATCAATGAGGGAATGAGACCATGTCTCACCCCCATCAGTTGATTTGAATGCTACCGGACTATTGATTGCACCACCACTTGATTTAATAGCGACAGCCAAACAATTAGTGTTGTTAATACAATGCACATCTAACCAGTCAACTGCAAAATCATCCTCATAGACTTTTTCCCATTTTGAGTATGATACTGTTGTGCAAAATACTACAATAAAAATGAATAATTTCATAATGTATCTCGATTATTCAAAACAAACAGAGTAACAACTAAAATCAATTTTTGTTTCATAATTTTTTTTAAAATAAATTAAACAATCTTATTTTATTTCTCTCCTTTCCAAGAACCCAAACAACATAATTTCAGGAAAACCGGCTACTTTAGCAAAATTTCTTTATAGTACCGAACCGCTCCGAAGCTCATTATAAATATTGCAGAACCCACTTGAAGTTGTTTGATGAGTTTGCAATATTCCTTTCGGCACTATTTGCACATGCCTCCAAGCCAATACTCCACGAGAGGTCTTTTGCAAAACTTTCCTCTGCATTGTGAAACCGACGACTTAAGCCGTTGGCTGCTACAATATCCGAATTTTGCAACCGATGGCTTAAGCCATCGGTTGGATTGGTGATATATAGTATAATCCCCTTCATCACTACAATACAGGCGATTTTGAAACGTCCTTGATAATGAGATAATGAGATAATGAGATAATGAGATAATGAGATAATGAGATAAT
>CAZIXJ010000511.1:0-2545 GCA_964542835.1 uncultured Hyphomicrobiales bacterium | reverse complement strand
GCAATTCAAATTCTCATGGCAATTCAAATCCCGTGGCAACTCAAATCTCAATGCAACTTAAAAATCATTGGTAATTCAAATCTCGATCTTTTGCCACTTTCTGAATTGAATTGTGGGATAAATTTCTGAATTGAATTGCCACGCCTTTCAAGGCGTGGGATAAAAGAATCCTCCCAGCTCCGGGGCTTTAGCCCCACAATCAACTAAAACAAAACTCATAATGCGCACACTTCGCGCAATCTTTTATCCGCTTAGGCTCAGGCGGCAATTCCTCCTGAACCAATTTCTCGATTTCAATTAAACTCTTCTCTACAAACGCAATATCTTCCTCATCCAATTCAATAATCTCCCGTTTTTTCTCTTTGGGAATTTTAATCTCACCCTTGATTTTGTATCCTTTTTGATGCAATAGGTAGAGATAATATTTCAATTGCAGTTTTCCGTTTTCATACCTTTTGGAGGATTTTTTGATCTCCGCGATCATCAGTTCACCGTTCCGCGTTTCGATCATGTCTACCTTTGCCGGCAGGTCCGCCAGCATGATCTCATGCTTTTTTCGCTGAAATGTATCTTCCGACAACAAGCGACCGATATACATAAATTCATTCATCTGGTCCCCGGTCACCTGGTGGTACATGAGCCAGGCTTCCCGCCGGCAAATGTGATAGGCGTTATATAGTGAGGGTTGAATTTTCATGGTTAAATGAAGGAATCCTCAATTTCTTCTTCTAAATTTTTAGGGCGAAAGCCAATATTCTGGTCATATTTCAGGTTCTTATTATCAATGAATAAATAAGGATAAAATCTATTTTTCTCATACTCAATTTCCGGCTGAATCAATCCTTTGTAAGTTTTTAGATCATTTTCATATAATGAAATTTGAAATTGTTTTAATTCTACTTTTAACTGTTCCAACCTAATCCTTAAATCATCTTTCTCTTGATCATTATGATAACCTTTTGTTAATAGTTTTTGCTTAATATCAAAAAAATTATATATGATCTTCTGATCATTTAAGTCTGGAAAAATATGAATATTAATTTGTGTTGTGCTCGGTATTAATGTGAAATCAGAAACCGGAATTTGCTCTTCTCTCTTTGTATCAAAATTCAATTCTTTAATTGCCGATAGCAAATCTTTACTTTTCCGTCCTGGCTCAAAGCATTGGTAGTAATCTCTGGAAAGTTCAAAAAAATCATTACTGGTTAGCCTTTGCCTGTTTCTTAACAATTTTTGAGTCTCTAATATTGATTTTTTATCATAAATAAAATGATTATCAAAATTGATCAAATACATTTTTCCACCCAGATTTCCATATTCTGAATTTCTATTGCATCGGCCAGCTACCTGAATAATCGAATCCAGGGGAGCAAAGTCCCGAATAACATCATGAAAACTAAGATCGACACCGGCTTCAATTAATTGTGTAGAAACCAGAATTGTTTTTTTATTTAAAATCAGTTGTTCCCGAACTTTATTTATCATTTCCTTTTTGTCTTTCGGAATAAGATAATTTGTCAAGCAATAGACTGTATGATCTGAATATATTTCTTTGAGTTTTTCATAAAGTTCAACCGCCTTGGATTTTGTGTTCATGACAACTAATGCATTTTTTTTCCGATATTTTTGGCAGAATATTTCAATAAATTTTTCGCTGTCAATCTTATCGAGACTGACTGATACTTCTGTACGGTTAAAAATTTCATTTATCCTATTATTTGGGTTTAATTCAACAGAGTCGTCATTGTTAAAAATGAACGGTTGAGTAGCTGTCATTAATAAGAAGTAAGTATTAAACCGCTCGGCTAAAATTTTAAAAATTCGATTCACCAGAAAATAATAATCAGGATCAACGTTTTGCACTTCATCCAAAATAATTAATGAATTGACGATGTTATGAAATTTTTTCAGATTTTTATTTTTATTGGAAAATATTGAATGAAAAAGTTGGACAAAGGTTGTTACGATTAGGGCTGATTGCCAGGATTCCACAAAAAGTTTGTCTTCAAGATAATCCGAATATTTTTGATTCTCATGCAAAGTCCTGTTAACGACTTTTTTACTGGATAAGTAGTGATGTTTTAGTAAATATCTTGTAGGTCTCTCTTCATATTTGTCATTAAGTTTATATTTAATAACATCTTCAAAGACATCATAATTTTGGTCAATAATTGAGGTGAAAGGCAAACAGTAGATTATGTTTGTATTATTTTTGTTAATTTTAATTTTCAATTCTGTCGCAAAAGCCAGGCAGGTTAAAGTTTTTCCAATACCCGTTGGCGCGGTCAATGTATAGATATGATTATTCGGATGGATTTTTTCGTTTTCTATGACATTTCTGAAAAATTCAGAACGAACCTGGTTTACTTTGTTGCGTGGATCAAACTTTTTCGGTTCTTGTATTTTTAAATGGTTAATATAATCCGGCACATTGCACAGTATTTCACTGGTACTTCCTTTAAAATAGCAGTTCTCATTAATTCGGGAAGCATCGGCTTTATCTTTTTCTATCAATAATGAAAACAAGTAACTAACTATAAGGAAA
>CAZIXJ010000510.1:0-2545 GCA_964542835.1 uncultured Hyphomicrobiales bacterium | reverse complement strand
TATATTTACAAACTGAGGACTGAAATGAAATTAACTTTGGATATACCTGATGAATTAATGCATGATGCAAAAAGAATGACTCTTATAGAAGAAGAGCAAACGATAGTGCTTACTGCAATTCAAAAAATGATAGATAGTTATAATGTATCTGAAATAAAAGAATATTTCGGCAAATTAAACCTTGATATTGATATGGACAATTTGAGGGACAGATGAACAATGTTTTGGTAGATTCATCGGTATGGATAAGTTATTTTCGTTGTGAAAGAAATGCCATTAAACTAAATCGATTTCTTGATAGTAATCAGGTTGTTACCAATAACTCATTTTAGCAGAATTATTACCCTATTTGAAATTAAATAATCAAATGAAAATGATAATCTTAATGAATTCAATCAAAAAAGTGGATTTGTCAATAAATTGGAAGGAAATAATCGAATTGCAATATAAAAACATTCAAAATGGAATTAAAAAAGTTGGAATACCTGATTTAATTATTTTGGAATCAGCACTTCAAAATGATTTGAATTTATTCACTAATGATAAACATTTTGAAATAATGAGTGAAATATTTCCTGTGAAATTGATTTAGATGTAAGGGATTATCATCGTTAGAGACAATGCATGCCTTGTCTCTGCAAATATTTGTTTATATTCTAATATCCGACGACTCAGAGTCGTCGGATGTAGATAATTTATGAGTTAGATTTTCAAAATCTTTTTATAAATTGAATATTTTGAACTTCTTATTTCTATGTAATACAGTCCGGCAGCTATTGAGCTACCAAATGAATTTGTACCGTTCCATTCAAAATTTCCTGTTGAAATTTTCCCTTTGTGTATTAAATCAACAGGGGTACCGTTTGAATTAACAATTCTGATTGTGAAATCATCTGATAATTCACTGTTTACATCAAAAGAAATACTGTTTGAAAATACATTGCTGCTGTTAAATCTGAAATTAATAAATTTCTCTGCAATATTATTAACCGATGTAGGGAAATCATCTTCGTCATATGGTGCTGTAACGTCATCGGAATTACCCGGGTCGGCATCACCGATTGACCATTCACCATTTGGGTCGAGCAATTCTTCTCCATTTGTAAATCCATCTCCGTCACTGTCCAAAGCAGCAAGTTCAGGTCCCCAGTTTACGTTGCCGTTAACAAGTCCGGCTTCTACGTCCTGACCAAATGAATTTCTTGCTCCGCCACCACCGGGATTAATATGGCAGCCCGCACACTGAAATATTGAACCGTTTGGATATTGATTTACTCTGACAGGAATAGCGTTGCTGTATTCAAAAGCAAGCAAGATGATTAATGTGTACATAATATATTTCATAAGAAGCCTTATAATATTTAAAAAAACAAATTTTTATAAAAAACGCATTACGTTAAAAATAATTTTAGAATATCCTAAAGAACATATTTTATTATTAGTGATTCTTATTGTTAATGAATTTTTATTTGTGTTAATTTTTTATTTATTGATAAATATCTTTATTTTCAGATAATTAATTATTATATTTATTTTTTTTGAATTTACTCTGCTGATTATTTATGAAAAGTTGAATAATATGAAAAAAATTCTTTCTGCTTATATAACATATATGAAAAGCCTCATTCTTAATGATGCGGAAGTCGATATTAATGAAATAAAAGATTTGCAATACTGGCGTAATACTATATTTGCATATATACTTATGATTATACTGCCTGTGGGAATAATAATTTTTATTCCTAATATTGTTCTGTCTGTTAATTTTGAAAATTCAATTATTGCAGTGGTCGATACTTTTGCTTTATTACTGATGTTTGCAATTGTTTTTGTAAAAGCAATTTCTTTGAAATACAAAAAGATATTATTTATTACAGGGCTTTATATTCTCTCGGTAACTCTACTTTATTTTCTGGGTTCCAACGGTCCGGGACTGATTTATATATTATCGATTTCAATATTTATTATAGTAATTTATAATAACAGGCTGGCATATTATTCTATAATAATAAATGCACTGCTATCAGGACTTCCGATGCTTGCATTTAAAGCAGGTGATTATGATTCAATGTTTTTTGAGGGTTACGGCTATGGTGCATTAATTGCATTTGCAAGCAACTCGATAATGCTTAATGCAGCAACAGTTGTAGCTGTTTCCGCTCTTTTTAGCGGTTTGCAGCGTTCCTTCCAAAATGAGATTAAATTGAAAGAAGTGTTAAAAATAGAAGGTAAGAATCTTGAAATTGCCAAATTAAAAGCAGAAGAAAGTGACAGACTGAAATCTGCATTTTTAGCTAATATGAGCCATGAAATTCGTACTCCGATGAACGGCATTATGGGGTTCACTGAACTTTTGACTGATGATAATCTTACGCGAGAGGAAAAAGAAGAATACACACATTTTATTAAGCAAAGCAGTTACAGACTTATGAATCTGATAAATGACCTTATTGATATATCGAAAATTGAAGCAGGACAGATGCAGGTAGGGGGTATGCGACAATTGGAATACGCCCGATGAGGGGGTGTGGGAAACACGAGGCGG
>CAZIXJ010000509.1:0-2549 GCA_964542835.1 uncultured Hyphomicrobiales bacterium | reverse complement strand
ATGCTTTAGAAGGAGACTCTTGTGATGAAGGCTCTTTAAGAACAATTTTTTGATTAGAACAAATATTTCATTTCTTAATCATTAATTGTATCCAATTTTCTGAAGAGCCTAAATTATTATATGTTTTTCTTCTGATTAATTATTATATTTGTATTTTAATATATAAAAAATGAGATATGATAAAGAAACTATTAGAAATAATCGAAACTGCAAACAATAAAATTTTAGAGATTTATAATTCAGATGATTTTGATGTGGAGTTAAAATCAGATAACAGCCCGCTTACAAAAGCTGATAAAGCTGCCAATGAAATAATCGTAAAAGGATTAGAAAAGTATTTTCCGCAAATTCCTGTAATTTCTGAAGAAGAAAAAGAAGTATCCTACGACTTAAGAAAAGTGTATAATCGCTTTTTCCTGGTCGACCCACTCGACGGAACAAAAGAGTTCATAAAAAGAAATGGAGAATTTACCATAAATATCGCTTTGATTGAGGACAGGTATCCGATATTGGGTGTAGTTTCTGCTCCCGTACTCGATACAGTGTATTATGGCTCAAAAGAAGACGGAGCATATAAAATTGAAAATAATAAAACCGAAAAAATATCTGTTAATAAGGATAAATCAGCCGGGATGATTACAGTTCAGAGCAGAACTCATTCGGGAGATGCAGAAAAAGAATTTTACAGTAAATACAACGTAATTGACAGCATATCAAAGGGCAGTTCTTTAAAATTTTGTATGGTAGCTGAGGGTAAGGCACATTTATACTATCGCAGCGGACCTACTATGGAATGGGATACCGCCGCGGGTCAGGTTGTTCTGGAAGCGGCAGGCGGATATGTATTTACGGGCAAAAAACGTTTCATTTATAATAAAGAAAATTTACTTAATCCGGGATTTGTAGCATCATCATTTGATTTGTATGAATAAAAATATAAGATTTGAAAATTTTATAATAGCAAAATCTGACAGAGAAAAACTTCTGAATCAGAAAGCTGTTTGTTTGTGGTTTACGGGACTTTCGGGAAGCGGAAAATCTACAATAGCAAATAAGGTAGAAGAGCTTTTAAATAAAAACGGTAATCTGACTTATTTGCTTGACGGCGATAATATCAGGCACGGATTAAATAAAAATCTGGGATTTTCTGACGAGGACAGACAGGAAAATATACGCAGAATTGGTGAAGTAAATTATCTTTTTAATGATGCGGGAATAATTACTCTTAATACTTTTATTTCTCCATTTCGTGAAGACAGAGATAATATTAGAAAATTAATTCTTGAAAATAATTTCATTGAAATATATATAAAAGCCGATTTGGATATTTGTGAAAAAAGGGACCCGAAAGGACTATATAAAAAAGCCAGAGCCGGAGATATAAAGCACTTTACGGGTATAGACTCTCCATATGAAGAACCAAATAATCCGGAAATAATTATTGTCAATTCAAATAAAAATGATATATTGCAGTCATCAAAATCTGTATTACAATATTTAGTAGATAATCACTACATAATTAATAGACATAGTATAATATGAAAAATTACAACTTAACCCACTTAGAAGAGCTTGAAGCTGAGTCGATTTATATCTTTCGTGAGATAGCAGCTCAGTTTGAACGACCTGTATTATTATTTTCAGGCGGAAAGGATTCGCTTGTATGTTTTCACCTCGCAAAAAAAGCATTTTGGCCCCAAAAAATGCCATTTCCTATTATGCACGTAGATACCGGACATAATTTCGAAGAAACAATTAAATTTCGTGATGAGCTTGTAGAGAAATACGGCGTGGACTTAAAAGTTGCATCCGTACAAAAAGCAATAGACGAAGGTAAAGTTACCGAGGAAACCGGCTATAATGCCAGCAGAAATAAACTTCAGACCGTTGCTTTACTTGAAGGTATAGAAGAGCATAAATTTGATTGTGCGATAGGCGGAGGCAGAAGGGATGAAGAAAAAGCCAGAGCAAAAGAGAGGTTTTTTTCTCACAGAGATGAATTTGGTCAGTGGGACCCTAAAAATCAACGTCCTGAATTATGGAATTTATTCAACGGCAGGAAAAATATCGGTGAGCATTTCAGAGCATTCCCGATAAGTAACTGGACTGAAATGGATGTATGGCAGTTCATATTAAAAGATAAAATTGATATTCCTGAGTTGTATTTCAGTCATGAACGTGAAGTATTCAAGCGGGACGGTACAATCCTTGCAACATCCGAATATATTCCGATGAAGCCTGAAGAAAAGCCTGAAAAGATAAAAGTAAGATTTCGTACAATCGGCGATATGACTTGTACAGGTGCGACACTTTCAGCAGCAGGAACTCTTGAAGAAATTATTGAAGAAGTAGCAGCTTCCAGAGTTACAGAACGTGGCGGCAGACATGATGACAAACGCTCTGATACAGCAATGGAAGACAGGAAGAAGCAGGGGTATTTTTAGAATATATCCTCTCCCTTGAGGGAGAGGTTGCAAATAATCTCCTCTCCCTCAGGGAGAGGATTAAGGTGAGGGTGATTTAAGATTATGTTGGTATGATGAAATTAA
>CAZIXJ010000508.1:0-2549 GCA_964542835.1 uncultured Hyphomicrobiales bacterium | reverse complement strand
ATTCACATAAGCACAGCAATGATAAGAATTATGATAATGTAATCCTGCATATTGTTTGTGATAATAATAAGTCGCTTGACAGAAATTTTGAGACTCTTACTGTTCCTGAAATTGACATTTTGAATAATATTCAGGAAACCGAAAAGAATAAATCTTCTGATGACCCTCTTAACCTCGAAGAGCTGCAGCACTATGCACTTGTGAGGCTTTTAAGGAAAACTTCAGAAGCACAAAAGATTTTGAATTTGAATAATCTGATGGCTTCGCTTAGGATTTTGACTAATGATTATATCAAAAAATATAACTCAAAAAGGAGAAGACCCTCCTATACTGAAGAAAGACTAAGTCTGATAGCTGAAAATATTTCGGATTCTGAAATCAGGTCGGCTATTGATAATATTCACGAAGGAACACCTCTTTCCATACCTGATACTATGGCTAAACTTATAAAAACTAAAATTTATGATGAAGGACCGCATCTGCGGAAAGAAATTATTCTAAATTCCATTTTGCCGCTAATGCTGTGCATTGCCGATGAAAAATCAAGAATTGACTTGTTTCTCTGGTATTGGTCAACTCCGTCTCTTAATCAATATGGATTGCTGAAGAGGAAGTTTCCCGGCATACCTCAGAATTATATCTGGCAGCAGCAGGGGATGCTCGAATATATTAAGATGCACGGCAGAAAGAAAAACATAGTATCAGAATCTATTCAAACATATGGATTTGCACAGGTTCTGAGTTTCTACAAACTCGGTAATGCTCCTTTTCATACTACTGATACTGACGAATGATATTATATTGATAATTCGGGATATTTTTTTTGGATATATTTTTCAGGTTCAGGTTGTTCGTCTGCTTCCTGCAGAAAGTGAACTATAAATGATTCGTTGTGGTCAATTGATTCCAGAAAATCAATTACTTTATTTTTCATTTCATTGCTGATTTTTTTTAATTCAACTTCATACATGATATTATCCTAAATTTTGTTAATATTACTGATTGTAAACGAAATATTTCAGAAAAAATTTGATGCGAATTTTTTAGAAAATGTCCTGATACAAATTTGTACTCAGTGATATAATATTTTGCTATAAATCAACATATTCAACTTTAAAAAAAATGTGAAAACGAACTTTCGAACAGTGGGAAATTGATTGCAGTACTGAATGCATATTAGCATTAGGGAATTTGAGAATTCTGAATTATTGAATATAGTCAAAAGGATAAAAAAAAATCCCTTCAAAAGGGATTTTAATTTTGCTCCTGAGCACGGACTTGAACCGCGGACCCTCTGATTAACAGTCAGATGCTCTAACCAGCTGAGCTACTCAGGAGTGTTTTTGTAAAAAGAACGAATACAAAAATAATATTATTTTAAATTCTATGCAAATTATTTTTAATGTTTTTATTGATTATCAGAATAAACATTATAAATTCTTTGCAATTTCTTGTGCTATATCATTTGTTTTTGCATTTCCTCCCATATCGTATGTTCTTACTTTGCCTTCTGCAATTACTTTAGCAGTAGATTTTTCAATTTTTTCAGCTTTTTCGGTCTCACCGAGCCAGTCAAGCATCATTTTTGCAGCCAGAATCGTGGCTACAGGGTTCACTTTCTGCTGCCCGACATATTTAGGAGCAGAACCGTGAGTAGGCTCGAATACTCCAAGTTTTTCTCCGATATTTCCTGAGCAGGCAAATCCAAGACCGCCTACCATCTGGGCGCAGAGGTCTGATACAATATCGCCGTATAGATTAGGAGCTACCAGTACATCATATCTTTCAGGATTTTTAATTAGCCACATACACATTGCATCAATATTGCCTTTATCCATTTCTATTTCGGGATATTCTTTAGCAATATCTGCAGCAACTTCTACGAACATCCCGTCAGTAGCTCTTACTACATTGGCTTTATGAACTACTGTTACTTTTTTTCTGCCAAATTCTTTAGCGAATTCAAATGCTTTTCTTATAATTTTTTCGCATCCTTTTCGCGTATTTATTTTGCAGGAGATTGCGTATTCATCTTCTTCAAGACCTTCAAATTTTGCAAAAGGTTTACTTAGTTCCGAAAGTGTATCGGCTAATTTTTTTGGTACGGGACTGAACTCTACTCCTGCATATAAATCTTCTGTATTTTCGCGAAATACTACAATATCTATATCATCTTTCAGATTAAGCGGATTGCCGGGATATGATTTGGTAGGACGCATACAATTATAAAGGTCAAACTGCTGCCTCATTCTTACGATAGGTGAGCGATATACCAGCCCTTTTCCTTTCAGCTCGGGGATTAATTCATTTTCTGCTTCTTTTACGGGTTTGGAAGTAATAGCTCCAAACATTGCCGCATCAACCTTTCCAAGCAATTCTACAGTTCTCTGAGGAAATGCATCCCCTTCTTTTTGCCAGAATTCCCATCCAATATCGCCGTGGATATATTCGGCTTCGAAACCAACAGCATCAAGGACTATCTTAGCGGCATCCATTACTTCTATGCCTACACCGTCGCCGGGCAGCCATGCTATTTTGTAATGGTCTTT
>CAZIXJ010000507.1:2268-2550 GCA_964542835.1 uncultured Hyphomicrobiales bacterium | reverse complement strand
AAAAGAGGTTGGGGGCTGGGACTTAGCCTAACAAAAAGGATAATTGAAGATTATCACGAGGGTAAGATTTACATCAAAGAAACTAACCCCGGTCAGGGAACTACATTTGTGATAGAAATGCCTTTTTCAAAATCTCAGTATCAATAAACCGATTCGTCTTTCCATTTGAGAATTTTCCAGTCGGCTTCAGGTTTTCTTTTGATTATTCTTAAATTAACTCTGCCGTGTACTGAAATTATATCATTCCTGACTTCACGGTATGCCTCAAAAAAGGATACCTTA
>CAZIXJ010000507.1:0-2258 GCA_964542835.1 uncultured Hyphomicrobiales bacterium | reverse complement strand
ACTCTTCCATGTACAGAAATTATATCATTTTTGCTGAGCGAAACATTCAATGTAAAGCCTCTGGATAAGACCTGAAGAGAATCATTACCGCCACCGCTGATGATTACTTCATTCCAGATTAAATCAAGACTCTCGGAAGCCTGAAATAAGCGATAAGTAGTAATCATATCTTCTTCTCTGCTGTAACTTACACTTACATTTTTATCATAATCGTAATATTCAAATACAAAATCTCTGTCAAGCAAACCGCTGTAAATAACAGTATCTTTCATAATATAAGAGTATCTGAAATTCTGAAACAAGCCTTCTACAGTAGTCTGGTCACCTAAAATTTCAGATTTATTCAGGTCATCTTCATTTAATGCAGGAGCAAATGGATTGCTGCAAGATACAAGAAAAAAGATAATTACGATATTTATTAATACTCTTATCATATCAGTACATATATGCCTTAAGAATACTCCAAGTATCAGTAGTATCGGAATCTCCCGAGGAGCCGTCTCTCCAGCGTTTTATCCTCCAGAAACTATTATCTTCAGGAACAATAGTGAACTGAAGAACACCTGAATACAATTCATCAATCCCCTGATTATTGGGTATTCTGAGAGAATATCCGCTTACATAAACTGCTGAATCAGGAGTAATGGATTCAAATTCAGGTGAATTAAACATTAGTTCGGGATTAATATTTTCAGGCAGAAGAGAAACGACAGAAATAAAATATCTTCTTTCATCTTCTGTTTTCCAGTTCATAAAAATATTAGGATAATTATTTAGTGCATCTGAGGAAGGAACAAAGTAATACACTTCATCATTTTCATTACTTATCTGAAAACAGCTAATATAATTTTCAATGTTTTTACTTGAAACAGACTCTATAAAATTACTAACTACAATATCAGGAGATGTAGGAGGTATAAATGATGATGCCCCTGCATCCGGCTCTTCCGGATCACGCGTATCAAATGGAGAGCATGACACAAGTAAAATCAAAATAATATGTATTGAGAAATATCTCAAATTTCCGTCCTTCCTTCAAATGCTCTTGCAATAGTAGCTTCATCAGAAAATTCAATCGAAGAACCAATAGGTACGCCGCTTGCGAGCCTGGTAATCTTTACATCAAATGTTTTTAGCAGCTTTGCTATATAATGCATTGTAACTTCTCCTTCCACGCTTGGATTTATTGCAAGTATTATTTCGCTTGCGTTAGCAGCCCTTCCTACAAGCTCTTTTATTTTTATGTCGTTTTCGGTAATTCCTTCCAGAGGATTTAAAACTCCGTGCAATACGTGATACGAGCCAAAATAGTCTCCCGTTTTTTCAATTACGTTAATATCGTAAGGTTGCTCCACTACGCAGATTACCGATTCATCCCTTTTTGATGAAGTGCAGATATTACAGGGGTCATTTTCAGTATAATTAAAACATTTAGAACAAAATCTGACATTTTTCTTCAAATTAATCAGAGAATCAGAAAATTTCTGAATGTAATCATCAGATTGCTTCAATAAGAAAAAAGTAAGTCTGTGAGCTGTTTTTTTGCCAACTGAAGGCAAAGAATTAAACATTTCCACAACTTTTTCAATAGATTCGGATGTATATCTCATAATTATAAATTCAGATTTAATCCCGGAATATTAGGAATCATATTCTTAATACTGCTCATTTCTTCATCTACCATATCTTTAGCTTCGGCTGTAGCCTTGTTTACTGCAGCTACCACCAAATCTTCCAGCATACCCTGCTCATCGGGATTAATCAGCTCTTTTTCTATTACGAGGTCAATAATCTCCTGTCCGCCATTCATAGTTACTTTTACCATGCCACCGCCTGCTTCTGCAGTAACAGTCTTTTTCATAGCTTCAGATTTTACATGTTCCATCTCTTCCTGCATTTTTTTTACTTTTTCCATCATTCCCTGCATATCAAATTTCATTTCATTCTCCTGTAAAAATAATTGTTATCAAAAATGTAGTAACGTTTGAAAATGCAAATTAATATTATGTGAATCAATATCAAATTTCATTTTTTTCTCATATAAATATGCTGCTTGTTATTTAATTCTTAATAAATAAAAATTTAGATTATAAATATAAATCATTTCTTGATAATTATTCTTTTTGATAATATTTCATTGCTGTTACTTAGAATAAGGAAATATGTGCCTGAAGATATACCGTTAGTGGATATTGAAGAGAGCATAGCAGCATTTCCTTCAAGAATTTTAATGCCATTATTATCAATAATTTTGTAAT
>CAZIXJ010000506.1:0-2555 GCA_964542835.1 uncultured Hyphomicrobiales bacterium | reverse complement strand
GAAATACGTTCACATCCTATAGATTTACGCGGCAAACACGGAGCAATCCTATCTCTTGCAGTTCAGAGAGCTGAATACAGAGAAAACTGGCGAAGAGATTATATGGACAATGAACTTGTAGGTCCTGAACCGAGAACAATATTGACTACCGTAGATGATAATACTGCATTTACTGTAATGTCAGGTTCAGGTGCAATAAGTGAAAATCCTGACGAGCTTGTGGTAGAATTTGCAAAACCGAGCAGCGACGGACTAACCGGGCTTGTAAATGACGTAGAATGGTCATACCATCCGAGACCGGACGGACAAGAGCCGATTACCGATAATCCTGCACTAACGGTTTACGGAGCAGGCGGGCATATGGTAGGCTTCCTTGAAGAAGACCCTAATGTAGCTTTGGAACTTCCATCAGCACCAAACTATAATGGTTTGAGACCGGACAGATATGATGACGGTATAGATTTTGAATATCAGAAATTCTTCATTCAGATTCCGGATACATTTATTAACTGGGAAAATGAAGCTGCCAAGAATTTCAGATTCAGAATTAAAGTAAAAGCGTCTAATCACAGTAAATCTATTGAAGATGATGCCGATGATTTCTTTGTAGATAACATAAGAATATTAGTGCCAACCGAAGTAACCGACGTAGAAGTAACATCTGTGAAAGTAGATTGGCCCTACACATTAATCCCTGCATCACAGGCAACATCAGTCCCTGTAACGGTGAATGTATCAAATAATACATCTTACGATGCACCGGTATTTTATGTAAAAGTAAAAATAAACAGAATAACTAAAGATGAAGACGGTAACGTAACAGAAGAAGAAGCACCGATTTACTGCCGAATGGAAACAATCGGTAACCTGAACGGCGGCAGAGGCATAGACGTAGGTATGCCAAGCTGGAACGTAAGAAAGAGCCAGATTGATACTACATCATGGTACAGAATTTATGCAATGTCAGTCTATCCCGGACAGGATTTGATACCCGGCAATGATACAACATATACCGATGTAAAAATTCAGTTCGGCGATCAGTTTGCTTATGACCACGACCCTCTGAATCCTGTAAATGATGTAGAAGATGAATTAAACGTAACCGGCAGAGGACTTACGCTATTCGGTTCAAATTATGCAGAAGCGATAGGTGGCAGAGACTTTACCGTAGAAGACAGAGCCGGTACGCAGGTAGGAGACGGTTCAGGTCAGATAGCAATGAAATTCGAAGTGCTGAACTCAGATACATTGCGCGGTGTACGTGCATACTTCGGAAGTTTGAACTCTTATCCTGATTACACAAGATTACGTTTGTACAGCAATAAAACAGTTGAATCCCGCTTTAATAATGATGATAAGATTGATTTACCTGATTCAATAATGGCCGATATCTTAAGACTTCGTGCCATCAATGACGGCAGTAACACAATCCGCACAAATGAATTCGTAAGGTATTTGTTTGATGAACCAATCATTCTTCAGCGAGGAACATACTGGATATCAGTAGAGCAGCAGTCAGGTAAGCGAGGACTACATCTCGGAGCAAGTGCATCACGTTCAGGCACGAGAATAACAAAATTCTTCGATGCAAATGACGGCAATGGCAATACAGTAGATACATTCGGTGTTGAAGGTTTGAATCTTTACGTAGATAAATCTTTCAGAAAGATGAGCATAGACGGCAGATTAATTAATAATAATTTCTTTGCCTATGAAAATATGACCGACAGCAAGAACTGGGTACCATTTACACCACCTATGGGTAATCCTGCGTATCCTCACTTTGGACATTTCGGCTTTTTCAATGGAACGAGCACATTATCGGGCGGCACTTGGATACCTCTTTTGAGACCATACTTCGGTTACAAAACACATGGTTCACAAGCCGGAGAGCACCAGTGGTGTCCTGATCAGATACCTGTAGAAATGCTAAGTTTCGATGGTGAAGCCCGTGAAAACGGCATAGACTTATACTGGGAAACAGCGTCAGAAGAGAACAACTACGGCTTTTATGTAGAGCGTCGTTTGTATGATGCAGAAGAACAGTTATGGGATGAAATCGGCTTTATCAGTGGCAGCGGGAATTCAAAAGTAATCAACCGTTACAATTATACTGATAAAGAAGTAATAAGCGGCACAACATATCAGTACAGAATCAAGCAGATGGATTTTGACGGAACTGAATCCTGTGCTACATCGAATATAGTAACGCTGACTTATGAAGGCGAAAGCGAAATATCATTACTTCCAAACGTACCAAATCCATTATCAGATAATACATTGATAAGATTCATCCTTCCTGAATCACAGCGAGTGAAGCTGGAAGTATTGGATGTGTTTGGCAATGTAATAACAACATTGATTGATGGCAGAGGGAAAACGGGAGAAAATACAGTGAAATGGAATCCTGTAAGCAAAAACGGAACAGTCTTGCCAAATGGCACATACATTTATCGTTTGACAACAGACGAAGAAGTATTGACCGGCAAAATGTCTGTAATCCGTTGATATATAAATAATTGAATAAAGCCGCCAAAAAAAGTTGGCGGCTTTTA
>CAZIXJ010000505.1:0-2557 GCA_964542835.1 uncultured Hyphomicrobiales bacterium | reverse complement strand
TGCGTATTCCGGTGAAACCTGCCACCCATTCCGGTTTTTACCTGCCACTTAAAACCGTTATGTTTTCTCTATGAACACACGAGCCTAGGTGGCAGGTATTTTCCAGAACTTTTTCCTCATAGATTCTCCTTTTATACAAATTTTATGCGAACTATTTACTAAACGGTCAATAATCGCATCGGCTATAGTTGAGTCCCCGATTGTATCATACCAGTGTTCTACGGGAAGCTGCGTTGCAACTATTGTCGAGGCAAGACCGATCCTGTCCTCAAGAACTTCGAGCAGTATCAAGCGAGTGTCCTTGTCAAGCGGCGAGATACCAAAGTCATCAAGAATTAACAGCGGTGCAGATCTTATCTTCTTGATTTCTTTTATGTATGTGCCGTCTGCTTTTGCCATCTTCATCTTGGAAAAGAATTTCATACAGTTATAGTACAAAACGGTATACCCGTTCACGCATGCCTGATTGCCGATTGCGTTTGAGAGAAAACTTTTCCCAGATCCTGTAGCACCTGTAATAATAATATTCTCGGCATTACGTATCCAGTCAACATCAGCAAATCGCTGTATCATATTCTTGTCTATACATCGTTGTGCGCCGCATTCTATCTCTTCCAACCGGCAGCGGTAGCGGAACCCTGCCTTTTTCAGTAAGCGCGCAAGGCGCCTGTTGTACCGCTCGTCCCATTCGGCATCAATAAGAAATGAAATCATTTCATCTGGAGTCAACCCGTTATGAGCTCCTATTTCATACGTTTCACGGTATGCCCTGCTCATGCCATGTAGGCGCATCGACTGCATTTTTTCTACTGTTGCTGTTTTGTTCATTGTACACTCCTTTTGTAATAGTTACTTCCTCTGACGTTCTCATGCTCCGGCAGTGGTGCACAGAAATTGTCATACTCATAATCCTCCATCTCTTCCATATTGTTTTCCAATATGTTTTTCACACCTTTGTATGTATATATTTCATAGCGCAGGGAACGAGCACATGCCTTCGCCAAACGATGTGGTGAATACTGTGTGGAGAGGTTCAATATGCCGAGACACGTTTTATACGCCTGTTCGGGATGTTCCCGGGAATTAAGTATAGAATCGACTAACGTCTGCACCGGTTCTCCTATGCTGTGCGCCCATGAGCTGAACCGTTCCGGGTTCCACTCCGCCATATATTGGTGTTTGTGCGGCATATGGTCTTTTTCTGTTGTATAGCCATTTGGACGGTGATTTCGGAGGTGAGAGGCAATTCTTATGTTGTTTTCATATACTTCGACCATTTTTTGTGTATAAAACACGTCAACTTTTCTCCCGCGATACCGGTACGGTACACTGTAGTAATGCTTATCGTCACTGAGATAGATATGGTAATTGCACTGTACTTTGAGTCGTTTGAAATGTTTTATCTCGTAGTATTCCTGCGGCAGCGGACGAAGCGCCTCCTTTTCGACAGTGTCAAACAGTTCACGCCGCGACAGGGAGGGCCGCTGCATCTTCTTGTCGTTATATGCCTCTAGAAGATTATGTATTCGTTTGTTCAGGTCATTGAGAGTAAAAAAGACCTCATTTCTCATTCGGGCATATATCCAGGTATACACTATCTTGACCGCGTTCTCCGCAAGTGCCTTGTCTTTCGGGCTATAGGGACGGGCCGGCAGTATCGTTGTGTCATAATGGCGCGCAAAATCAGTGTACTCAGGATTTTTGTCCATTTCATACCGGCCTGTCTTCGTTATCGCACTTTTCAAGCAGTCCGGCACTATCGCGGCACTCACGCCGCCAAAGTAACGAAGCGCGTTTTCATTGACCCGTATCCAGTCTTCTTTCTTCTGAGAAAGGCATGCTTCAACATACGTATATCCGCTTGCCCCCAGTACGGCAACAAACACTTCAACTGGCTTGATCTCGCCCGTTATGCGGTCGGTTACTGTCAGTTTCTTCCCGGTAAAATCAACAAACATCTTGTCGCCGGCCTTATGCTCTATATGCATTGAAAGCTCTGACGTTTCGCTGTACATCTGAAAGTGATAACAGAATTGTGAATAACTGTACGGAGCTTCTTCTGCCGCACAGTATTCTTCCCACAGCAGGGCAAGGGTAACACCGGTCCGTTTCAATTCTCGTGTAAAATATTCAAATTGACTTGATAATCGCTGATATCTCTGATTTTCTTTCTTGTTTCCACTGCTTACCAGATGCTCCAACTCATTATCCGGCATTGCGGATATGTCAGCATAACTAATTCCGGTGCGCTGTATGAGCTGAATATAGTCTGTTACTACCGGCCGTGAGATAGTAAGCGATTGTGCTATTTGCCGGATACTCATGTTGCATTCTGTGTGCAACCGTATAATTTCTCTGATTTTTTTCATTGTAACTTTCCTCTTTGCCATAGTTGTCTCTCCTGTGTGATTTCACAGGCAGTATCTAAAAAACAAGAGAAAACGTTAACGATTTTATTTTATGTGGCAGGTTTTTTCCGGAATGGGTGGCAGGTAAATGCCGGAACACCCGGCAGGTATTTTCCGGAATAGGTGGCAGGTTAGCGCCGGTTTATACA
>CAZIXJ010000504.1:0-2568 GCA_964542835.1 uncultured Hyphomicrobiales bacterium | reverse complement strand
AAAGGATACAGATTTAAAGAATGGGATGAGTTGTTTCTTTAAATGCAACTTGGTATCAATACTGATACTGAGCTTGCCGATGTATCGAAATCAAAAAAAACCTTCCGAAAATATATTCCGAAAGGTTTTTTATATTCATCAATTTTGATGTTCTTAATCTTCGTCTTCTTCCTGCTGTTCTTTGTGCTTCTTGATTAGCTCTTCCTGTACATTACCCGGTACAGGCTGGTATTCATCAAAATCAGCAGTAAATGATGCTCTTGCCTGAGTCATTGACCTCAAAGCATTTGGATATTTGTCAAGTTCCGCAAGAGGCATTTTTGTTTTTACTGTCTGGTATCTTCCTTCAGAATCAATACCGAGTATCACGCCACGGCGTGAAGGAAGGTCGCTCATTACGTCGCCTACAAATTCTTCAGGCACTTTTACTGACACGTTATAAATTGGCTCAAGCAGCTTAGGGCTTGCATTTGCGAAACATTCTTTGAATGCCATTGTACCTGCCATTTTAAATGCTGCTTCATTTGAATCGACGGGATGCATTTTACCATCATAAACGTAAATTCTTACATCTCTTACGTATGAGCCTGTAAGCGGACCGTTTTCCATTTTATCCATTATTCCTTTCATAATGGCAGGCAGGAATCTCTGGTCAATTACACCACCTACGATACAGTTTACAAATTCAAGATGTCCGCCCCACGCAAGGTCGTGCAGGTCTTTTCCTCTTACTGTTACGTTAGAGTCATAAGGTTTGCCTTCTGCGTATGGCTCTACCATCATATGCACTTCGGCAAACTGCCCGGCACCGCCTGATTGCTTCTTATGTCTGTAAGAGGCTTTTGATTGAGCCTGAATAGTTTCGCGGTAAGGCACTCTCGGTTCGATATATTCGGTTTCTACTTTATATCTGTTTTCCAGTCTCCATTTAGCAAGAGCAAGGTGAAGTTCACCCTGAGCGAAGAGGATAGTCTGACGCAATTCCTGTGAGTGGTCCACTCTGAATGAAGGGTCTTCTGCAAGAAGACTGTTAAGTGCCATACCTACTTTTTCTTCTTCGCCTTTGGTTTTCGGAACTATTGCAGTTCTTACTTTCGGATTAGGGAACTCAATTTTCGGATACTGAATTTCATTACCTTTAATAAATAATGTATCATTAATTTTTGTGTGCTTAAGTTTTACTGTGGCACCAAAATCTCCGGCATTAATTTCATCTACTTCAGTTCTTTTTTTACCGTTAAGTGTAAATAGCTGTCCAATTCTTTCCTGCTGGCTTCTATCAGCTATAATCATATCGGTACTGGAAGTAATTTTTCCTGTAAGCACTTTAAAATAGGTCATATCACCAAGCTTGCTGTCAGAGCTCATTTTCCATACGAAAAGTGAAACAGGCTTGGAATTATCGCATGTAATTTTTTCATCTTTTACCGGTAATTCACATGGTGAAGGCACTGCCTGTTCGATAAGATTAAGAAGAGCCGATGTACCAATATTTAATTTTGTAGAGCCGCATATTACAGGCATAATCACACGGTTAATCATAGCTTTTTTCAGTCCGCCGTTTAGCTGTTCTTCTGTTAGGTCGCCTTCTTCAAAGTAAACATTCATCAAATCTTCATCCGATTCCGCTACAGAATCGAGAAGTTCACTTCTGTAATTTTCAGCAGTTTCTTTTTGGTCATCAGGAATATCTTTTACCGAGCGGTTGCCATCTGCATCAAATTCGTACATTTTCATTGTTAGTACGTCAATTATACTGTTGAATGAAGTACCTTCATTCACCGGATACTGGAATACAGTAGCAGATTTGCCAAAGTTAGCTATTATATCACCAACTACCTGTTCAAAATTAGCCTGCTCTACGTCAAGTTTATTAATAAAATATATTAGAGGTTTTTCTTCGATTTCAGCATATTTTACACCAAGCTCAGTACCTACTTCTACACCATTCTGAGCATTAAGAACTACTATGCCGGTATCAGCTACATGAATAGATGATACTACTTCACCTGCATAGTCATCATATCCCGGAGTATCGATAATATTCAGTTTTAAATTATTCCATTCAGCAGTTAGTGGAGTGCTATAAACGGAACTTCCTCTTTCATGTTCGATTTCATTATGGTCTGAAACAGTGTTGGCTTCTTCTACGGTACCTTTTCTGTTGATAGTACCGGTCTGAAATAAAATAGATTCAGCTAAAGTAGTTTTGCCGGAGCCTGCATGCCCCATCAGTGCAATATTCCTAATATTGCTCGCCTCATAAACTTTCATAATTAATCTCCATTGTTTTTTAAGTTTATATAATTAAAATGCTTAAGTTACAATAAAATAAGTTTTCAATATATTCAAAATTACTCAAATAATAAAATTATTTTTTGATAATATTGAAAATAATTTAAATCTCCGAAAAATTATTTAATTATTAACTTCTAACAGCTATAAACTCAATGGAGGGTTTTTTTTGGCAGAAAACTTGAAAATTTAGAAAAGATATGTTCTTTGATTTGATTCCCATCGGGTAAACCCGATGGTTGAGAAAAAATGCAACCGTCCAGATTTCATCGG
>CAZIXJ010000503.1:0-2572 GCA_964542835.1 uncultured Hyphomicrobiales bacterium | reverse complement strand
TACTCAGGAGTTTAATAATTCCTTTGTAGATTATTCCATAAACCATAAGAGTTCATACTCAGAATATTATGCTAATGGTTCTGATTCCTATGTAATAAATGATGAACATATTTTTAATCTGAATGAAACATCAGTCGTTATTGATTATAATTATCAAAGAGATAATTCAGAATTGGAATTAAAATCAGAATTGACTAATTCAATATTAGCAGGGAATATGTTGCAGCCCGACTCTGATGAATTAGTTTCAAGGCGTAGCATTTCAATCAGTTCTGTCTATTATTCCGATATTTTTTTTAATAAATACCTAAATACTCAATACGGATTAAGATATGATTATTTCAGTGATGCAGGCAGCGCATTGTCCCCTGTATTTGGAATTAATTACGATAGAAGCAAGCTCAATTTGAATTTTCAGTATTCATATAATTTCAGAGTACCATCCTTCAATGAAATGTATTACATAAATTACGGAAATTCTGATTTGGAACCCGAGAGGTCGCATTCTTTCAATCTTGGAAGTGAGTATGAAATACTGAATAATCTGGAAATATCAGGCTCTTTGTTTTTCATAAATACAACCAATAAAATTATTTCAATTCCACTAAGCCCGGTTTCGTGGACTGCAGATAATATTGGAAAAGTACAAAATAAAGGAGTGGAAATTAAGTTCAAATATAATTTCAGCAAGTATATTTCTTTTTATTCTGCATATACTTTACAGAATGCAACGGATAAAACAGATAATTCTCTTACATTCAACAAAATTCTACCCTATACGCCACAGGAAATAATTTCATCGAATATTACAGGAAAATATCGTGGATTTATGATAGCTTTTAATTTGCAATACAACAGCTTTACATATTCGCTGCCTGATAATGATTATGATTCAATCATTGATAAGCATCTTCTTATGGATTTATATTTTTCTAAGTCATTGAAAATTAACAGGAATAAATTCAAAATTTATTTTAACATAAAAAATATATCAGATGAAAGTTTTGAAATAATTAAAAATTATCCTATGCCCGGCAAACAATATTTTCTTGGTTTGAAATATGCTTATTAGGGTAATGATTTTTAGATTTAATTCAAATCTCAACAATTTACTTTCATATAATACTAAAACTCCAACAAGTTTAGAAATATGTTGCGGGTAAAAAGGCGTGATCATTACCTGTTTATTTCAGGCGGGGACGGCTGAAGTACCGAGTACTAACGCAGATAAGAATGTCCGCTCTAATGATTTTTCTGCAGGTAGTAAAATAAACATTTCTGTCAGAATATTTCTGCCATTATAATAGTGAGTTTGCTATTACATCTCTCTTTTGGAAAAAGGGAGTAATTTCCATTGGAACATTTGCCGAATGTAGAAAAATTTGTAAGACTTCACGGAAAACCTATTTCTCTTGTTGATTCTGAAGTAACTGATACGGCTGTAAGAATACTTGCCGTTTATTCAGGTGATGCTCTGGAAGACCTTTCACACTCGTACGAGCTGATATTACCACAAAAAATCCAAATTTGACTGAAAAATATAAGAACAACTATGAGCGGTATTCCAGAAAGTAATTGATGTTCAGGAAAGAGACAAATTAAGAGAATTTCAATCCCCTGTGAGATGAGAGAAGATAATGGAAGAGTGCAAATTTGCGCCTTGTTGTGCTGTAGGATACATTAAGGAAAATATCGAAGAAGCAATTCTGGATGGTATAATACCAAATAAATACAGTGATGCAAAACTGTTTTTTAAGGCTAATAAGGAAGATTGGTTAAAAGAAGCCGATGAATATGGATATATTTAATATATTGAAAAAGAATAAATTATTATTTACATTTTATCGTTTTTTAAAATAAATGTTTGTTAATACTAAAATGTAAAATGGATATATATAAACCAAAAATTGTTATTGTTGGTGGTGGTTTTGGAGGATTGCAGGCAGCTCATTCACTTAAAAATGCAAATGCCGAGATTATTTTAATTGATAAAACTAATCATCATCTTTTTCAGCCTTTACTCTATCAAGTTGCAATTTCAGCATTGTCACCCGGTGATATTGCTGTACCACTCCGATCAATTTTAAGAAAACAAAAGAATACTAGGGTTTTGATGAATGAAGTATTATCAATTGATAAAGAAAATCAATTAGTAATTATGAATGACAATATACTCTCATACGATTATCTTATTCTTGCTCCGGGTGCAATAACTTCACACTTTGGTAATAATAATTGGAAAGAATACTCACAAGGGATTAAAACAATTAATGATGCTTTGAATATCAGAGAAATATTATTAAAATCATTTGAAAAGGCTGAAAGATTATATAATAAAAAAGAAAGTAAAAAATATCTAAATTTTGTAATAATCGGTGGAGGTCCCACAGGTGTTGAACTTGCAGGAGCTATTTCTGAAATAGGCAGAAAAACTTTACTATCTGATTTCCCTCTTATAAAAGATGATGATATTAAAGTTTATCTTATAGAAGCTGGAAATAAACTATTAAGCACTTATTCCGATGATTTATCTGATTATGCTAAACAAGCATTAAACAATTTATCTGTAGAA
>CAZIXJ010000502.1:0-2576 GCA_964542835.1 uncultured Hyphomicrobiales bacterium | reverse complement strand
AAACAAAGTATCTGAATGGGATATCTATGCTTTTGATTTTGACATTACACATCAGGAAGTATTTCAACTATGCAATGAAGTTAACTCACACTTTAGAGAGATAGGAAGTGCGAAGAGAGTAAGAAAATCTTGGAAGGCGATTGAAGCATGTTGGAAAGGAGAGGAAGATATATGAATCGAAAGGGAGTTAGGAAAGGACTACTCAGAAAGAACAGCCAGTATATCCTTAAACTATATACTTTTGATGAGTGGTCCTCTAGGTATGTCCCAAATTGGATTGAGGACAGGACAAGAGGAACATGGATGGGTCTATGTAAAGGATGGCAGTGTGAAGCTAGACTTTCTAGGCAATCTTTCTACTTCTGGAATAAAAGGAGGAACTTCATGGTTCCTCCAAAAAAGTGATTACCAATAAATTTCTGAAAAATCAGAAATAATTTTCCACTAAATTAACTAAAATCTTTCATAAATACTAAAAAGCAAATTGAATTCCATAAATTAATGACAAATTTGAAGCTGTTGATTTTTTTCCTTCCATACTGTAAATAAACACTCTGCCTTCACTTCCGAGATTAAGATAAATTCCATCGTAAATTTTATATTTTGCCTGAATTCTTGCATAGCTGAGAGGACCATCGCTGGTAGAGCCTGTTCCAAATCTGCCTTCAAGTACAAGATTGTTGTAATTGTACAAATCATAATTTACAAATACCGAACCCCAGAAAAGCTGATTGCTGACTACTACGGGGAGCCTTGCAGGTATGAAGTCCTCGCCTTTGGTAGGGTCCTGAACTTCAACTGAAGAATTAACAGATAATTCATTAGTACTGTTTCCGGAATTGGAAGAATTAACATTTCTTAAAGCATTAAAGTGAATATAACCAAATTCCAGCCCGAAACTTAACTTTTCCGAAGAATGATAAGCTACAGACTGTGAGTAATTGACTATCGCCTCATCTTTATTGGTTTTCAAGCCTTTATTTATAAAACTATTTGAAACAAATGAAGATATTTTAATTTTATTACTTTTGATATTTATATTTCCCGGTAAATAAATGTAATCGGGAAAATTATTATTCATTATTATAAGCCCGTTAAAAGGAATATTTTTTGCATTAGAATTCAGCCTGAAATTCCCGCCGCTTTGATTTTCTGAAATGCTTAACAAATCAGGCTCCTCAGCTATACTGAAATTATCATCTTCAAATGCAAATACAGAATTGTTAATTTCATTCAGAGTATCTTTAAAAAATAATTTTTCATCAGCAAAATTACTAACGGCAATATCATCGGAAATTTCAGATTCGTAATTCGATGCTTTTGATGAATTACTGTTTCCGGAACTGATATTATCAGGATTATCCTGTATTGCTGCTACTGAAGAATAATTATCTTCGTAGGTAAATTCTTCAGGAACCGCAATATTAAAAGTATTAGGATCTAAACCTTCAATGTATTGATTATAGGTAATTTGATTATCTTTTTCTAAAAATCCGGCAAAAGAACCAATTTCATAAAATCTGAATATTATTCCGAACATTATTACTAAAACAGCAGCAGAGAGATAGAAAAACACAGGCTTTCTGCGTTTGGATTTTACAACATCCGCAGAATTATTATGATTAAGAATTTTCATCATAATCAAATCTTCGGTTTCCCGCTCAATGTCGTCGGGTGTATTTACAGAAGCGGCATCTTCTTTAAGAGCCATATGAATATCAACAGAAGATTCGAATTTTCTTTTTGCAAATTCATCTTCATTTATAATATCTCTTAGCAATTTATCCTGCTCTCTGGACAAATCGCCGTCAATATAATCCGATATTAATTTTTCAATTTTCATTGATTTCCTTCACTAAAGGTTCCAACATTTCTCTTAATAAATTTCTTGCCCTGTGTACTCTGACTTTGGCAAGAGATAACTCAATATTCATCACATCGGCAATTTCCCTGTAACTCAGGTCTTCATATTCTCTGAGAATAATTGCTTCTCTTAAGGAATCAGGGAGGCTGTCAATAGCCTTTTTGATAAAATCTCTCTTACCAAAATCTTCATGATTGCTTTTCGCAGGTTCGTGAAACGACTCATCAAATGATGCTTCCTCTTTATTTGAACGAATGATATTCAGACAGTGGTTTCTGGCAATTGTAAAAAGCCAAGACTTAAAATTATCACCTCTGAACTGGTCGCTTTTTTTATAAACCTTCACAAACGTATCCTGAAAAGCATCTCTCGCCTGCTCTTCATTGCCGAGCATTCGCAGACAAAAACGGTAAACCTTTCGGTTGTACTCTTTATATAAAATGTGAAAAGCCTCTGCCGAACCTGTAGGAAAATCTTCTACGGCTTTGCTGAGCTTCTTCTCACTTATTTTATTTTTTACTAATCCAAACACTTTTTTGCCCGCTTTCCTGTGATTTTAAATATTAAGACACCAATCAAGAGTTAAAAGTTACAAAAATTTAAAAATTAATTTAAAAGTTGGAAGAACAGAGAATACCGCCTACCACAATTCTATCATAACCTTGAAAAATTAACATCATAATAATGGAAATAGGGCGATACAAAAAACTGA
>CAZIXJ010000501.1:0-2576 GCA_964542835.1 uncultured Hyphomicrobiales bacterium | reverse complement strand
GGGAAGGAATATTTCAAACTAAGCTGTGCTTAGTGAAAGACAAAGTACAACTTTTCAAACGTTCTTTCACATACATCCCAATTCTTATTCTTCACAATCTGAGGAGACTCTGCCTATGATTGCCTGAAGAGAAAACCGGAGAAAAACAATCCGCTCCGGCAGTAGTGAGAAGGGATTGGGGGTTGGGAAAATGCGTTAAAAAAATTTGTTTAATAATTTTTATGGAGATTAAAATGTTGAAATCAATTTTAATATTAATTGTAATGATTGTATTTTCTAATAATTTTGTGAATGCAAATGATTGTGAAAACATTGAATGCGATCCAAATGTACCTTATCAACAGTTTTACACACAATTTCCAAGTGTTGACTGTCCTGATTGTATATTTGAAGCTAATTTTGAATATAGAATTGTTACTTGTGATGATGGCGATGAAGTTCAAGTTAACATTCATAATTTTGGATATGTATCTGCTGAGTGCTTTGATGGTACATGTTGGGAAGTTTACGAACAGGCATCATTAGTTGAAAGTATGATGAAGTCATTTATTGCTTATATTAGAACAATACCAATAATTTGGGGAACAGAAGGAATAGCAAAAATATATACTAAACCATGTTGGAATTTGCAACCTGTTGCAGGTACTCATGGCTGGGTTTGGGGAAGTTGTGAAGGAAATGTTTGTTGTAAATTTATTTGGAATTACGAAGTAGTAAATGGTGAAGTTCAATTAACAGATCCTGTATTTATACAACCTGATTTTATGGAGTGCAATCCACTTTTTGATGACGAATACCCAAATTCTGAAATATGTTATTCAATTTGTGGATTGATGGATCCTACTGTTTTATTGATGAAAGATGTTAATTATTCAGATAATTTTATTTCTTTTATAGAGCCTAGAGTTTACCCAAATCCTGCAAATAATAGTATTGAGATCCAAACATTTTTTGAACAAGAAGGCAATTATACATTATCTGTTTTCGATGTTAATGGCAGTCTAATTGAAAGCATTAATTACAACGAATCTTATAATTTTAGAATTGATCTTTCAAGTTATTCTAATGGCACTTATTTTTATCATATTAAATTGCAAAATAGAATTATTTTTAATAATGGAAAATTTATTGTTAACAAATAAAATAATATTATGAAATTTATCTTAATAATAATACTTTCATTCGGTAGCCTGTTTTCACAGGTTACTGAAATTGTGAAATACGACTACTGGAATATGGTTTACAGCTATGATGATGCTACAGGTTTTGACTTTGTTGATGTTGCATTTAAAGACAGTCTTAACGGAGTGGTTGTAAATTACAGACTTAACAATCAATCCTTAACTCCAAAAGGTTTTAGGGTTGAAAAAACAAAAGATGGAGGAGATTCATGGAGTCTTATATTTAAAGATACCTCAAATACCGGAACATCTTATTCTATAGATTATAAAGACAATATTATATTAATACTTAATGAAAAAATATATCCTGAAGGAACTCCTGAAAACAAGAGGGACTCTTCAATAGTTTATATGTCTAATAATGATGGTTTAACGTGGACTTCAAAAAAAATTAATGCTTCAACTAAAAGTTCTTTTATTAATTCTTTTCCCAAAATAAAAAGCGTCAATGATACAATCTACTTTTTGAGTTTTAGAAATAATTTATTCCTTACTAAAGATGCAGGTGAAAATTGGGTTAACCTTTATTCTAAAAATATTCATAAAACCTTATTTGATACAGAATATAATAATGGGAAATTATATCTATTTACAAATAATGTAGGCAGTGAAGTACTGATCAGCGATGATTTAGGTCAATCTTTTACCGAACTTAATAATGATTCTTCTTTTGTTGGTAAAGCTATTTTTCAATTAAGTGTATCTGACAGTTCAAACATTTATGCTTCTGTAGGTGAAGTTATTGACAGCACAAAATTGCTCTTCAAATTGCTGAAATCTGAAGATCATTTGAAAACATGGAAGGAAATTAATACAGACCCAAAAATGAAATCATTCAAATTATTTTCAAATAAAAATTACTTGTTTGCCGGTAGGAATCAAGATAATATGTTTTTATATGATAAAAAAGAAAATATTGAAAATTTATCACAAAGCAAGTATTTTGATAGTTTAGTCTGCATTTTACAAAAAGCTGAGATAATTAATAAAAACTTGATTTACGTAGCAGTAGGATATACACCATCAGTTTGGAAGTTCAAAAGAACAGAAACAAGTGTTTCTATTGTTAATTCGATTGAATCTAGTATTTACCCTAATCCCGTAATCTCTAATGATGAGTTTTTTATTAATTTAAAAAACAATTCATTTAGAGATATGAAAGTTATTATACATACTATTCTTGGAAAGAAAATATTTGAAAAAGATGTAAATAATATTGTAAGTAAAAATCTTATTTTAAAATTAAATATTAAAGATTACAAAAAAGGCATATATTTAGTTACTTTAACAAATAAAGGAAAAGCAATAAAAACACACAAACTTATTGTGAAATAAATCTCTCACAATCTGAGGAGACTCTGCCTATGATTGCCTGAAGAGAAAACCGGAGAAAAA
>CAZIXJ010000500.1:0-2581 GCA_964542835.1 uncultured Hyphomicrobiales bacterium | reverse complement strand
TTTATTTTTTGCTATAAAAATAAAATATCCGATAAAAGAACCTATTTCAGGGTTATAATCAGATGTTTCCGGGTCTATTATTGAAAACCATGTTTCATTATAAATGTCCTCTGCTGTAATTACATTGGTATTAAGCATATTCTGAAATTTATTGATTAGCACTCTACCCATAGTAATATATATTTTTTTCAAAATTTCATCATCCCTGTTTTTGTTTACGAAATACTCGTTTATCCAAGACAAAAAATCAGGATGATAAGCTGCTGCTATCTCTCTGCTTTTATCATTCATAATAGTATATATATTTATTCAAAAAACTTTCGGAATTTTTTATCAGAAAACAGTTGATTTTCTGCGTTGTAGTAAATGCTGATTATTTCGTTTTTATCTTTATTCATTATCTTGGAAATTTCTTCAAAACTGAGTTCGCCGTAAAGTTTGTATAAGAATATCTTTTTTGTTTTGCTGTTCATATTATTAATATATTCCCAGATGAATTTAGATTGCTTTTTATACAATTCAATTTTATCACTGTCAGCGTCTGAATCTAAAGATTTATTCATAAAATTAACAAGCCTGTTGCCACTAATCCTTTCTTCTTCTTTAATATTCTTTAATTCATCTTTTGCTTTATCTAATATCTTTTTGATGTATTCATTCAGGAAGCATTTTTCTTCGATTGAAAAATTAATAAAATCAAGTTCTTTCCAAACTTCCCTGTGAATCCTTTTGGCTGTCTCTTTATCTAATTTTAGTTTGATTATTAATATATTAATAGTAATTTCATTATACAATCTTTTGTAAACTTCACTATGTTTTTTGAATATTTCTGATGATGTGTTAGTAATACAACCATCTGCTTCTGAGGCAGACTTAATTAATGATTTAAGATTTTCATATTCGTTAGTTTTATTTATGTCAAAATCTTTATAATCCATATTGCATTCATTTTTGAAATAAACTTCCAAACCATTAATGCAAGTTACAATTATATATACAAATAAAAAAGAAAAATGTGAGGTCTTAATTTAAAATTAATTCAAAAACTCCCCAGAAGTAAGGATATTCATACTTTTTAAGGATTGTTAATTTAGCCATTCTGAATGCATTTTGAATATCATACGGATTTTCAGTTAAATTTTTGTAGAATTCAGTCATCAATTCTTTTGCAGCAGCATCCTGTACATTCCATAAACTCATAATAATTGATTTGGCACCTGCTTTGAAGAATGCACTTTGCAGTCCGGACACACCAATGCCGTTTACATTTTCTCCAAGTCCGGTTTTGCAAGCTGAAAGCACTACAAGTTCCGTATTGTGCAGGTTGATATTTTCAATTTCACCGGTTGTTAATATACCATCGTCATATTTTACTGAATAACCATAGTCATCAATAAAATTTTTGTTTGCTCCCGTAAAAAACAAGAATGAACCTTTTAAAGCATTGGTTCTTATTTCATCATCATAGTTAGTCTTAATGTCAGGAGCGACGTAATCTCCATGAGTAGCAATATGAAGAATATGCGGATTATTTTCAGACTTAACCTGTTCCTCCAAAGCATTTTTATGTAGATAAACATTCGTTTGGTAGCCGTTTTTTCTTAAAATCGTATCAATGTTTTTTATTTCTGCTGCAGATTGGGGCAATGGAAAGAGAAACTTTTGGGCATTTCCTCTAATATTATCAGATGCCAGATAGTTCTCTTCAATTAATTTATGATATTCCGCACCATCTACATTAAAATCAGGGTCTCCGTAAAGTGAAGCAGTCAATTCAGTTGCAGTTAAATTATCACTGTTTTTAATTTCAAAATCAAGGAGATTGCCTGCATAATATATTTCAAATTCTTCAATCAGATATTTTTGAGTTTTTGGATTAAAAATAGCATCAGGAGAGATTTGATTGAATACTCCGTCTTTGGAGATGATAAGTTTGTTTGAGTTGATTTTCTCATATATTGGTTCCCAGAAATGATAATATGAATAATTGTCATACGCTTTATTTAAGATTGCATTTTCATATATCTCAAAATATTTATTTTCAAGTTCGTTGCCATTGTCGAAAAAGACTGCCTCAATATTTTCTCCGGGTTTGATAACAAATGCAATGTATTTTATAGAATCTGTGTAATCAATTCCGTTATGATATCGAAATCTTACGATATTTACCGCATTAAAGCCTTCAGGAATATTTTTATTAACAGTATCAATTGAAAATTCGTTAACAAACTCATAAGAGCTAAATCTCGAAACTACTTTGGAAATCTGTCGCTCTAGTGAATCGGCAATTTTTTTTATTTGAACTGGGTTTTGTCCGCTGTTTTTGATTATGTCTTCAGGCATCGTTTTTAATTTAAGATATTTCTTTTTTTCATAAAGCCATTTGTAATAAAGTTTTGTAAGATTTGTGTCATTGCTTTTATTTATATATTTCTTGATATAATTATTTTGTTTTATAAGCATTTTCTTCATAAATAATGAATTGGTAAGTGCGTAGTTGATAATTTTGCTACTATCTTTATGCCTAGAAAGAAATGAATAGTAAACATTTGTAATATCGTGTAATTTATTAAACAGAGAA
>CAZIXJ010000499.1:0-2582 GCA_964542835.1 uncultured Hyphomicrobiales bacterium | reverse complement strand
ATAGCTATGTGGATAATTAAGAGTATAACAGCTCCTATAGGCAGAGCAGTAGATGCTGCAGAATCCATAGCAAAAGGAAAAATGAACGTAAATCTTGATACGGATAAAAAGGATGAAACGGCTATCCTGCTTGGTGCTATGAAGAAAATGGCAGGCAATATCAAGGGGCTCGTTACAGAGCTAAATAATACTGCCGATGCTGCTGTAGAAGGAAAACTTGACAACAGAGCCAATGAAGACGCATTCGAAGGCGAGTATAAAACCATTATGAAAGGCTTCAACAGCACACTGGATGCTGTAATAGGTCCTCTGAACGTAACTGCCGAATATGTGGACAGAATAAGCAAAGGAGATATACCTCCGAAAATTACTGACGATTACAAGGGTGATTTCAATGAAATCAAGAATAATCTTAATTTATGTATTGATTCAATTAATTTATTGGTAAAAGATGCAAATATGCTCGTAAAAGGAGCTGAAGAAGGTAAACTGGATGTAAGAGCAGATGCTTCAAATCATAATGGAGATTTCAGGGCTATTATTGAAGGTGTTAATAATACATTGGATGCAGTAATTGGACCATTAAATGTAGCTGCCGAATATGTGGACAGAATAAGTAAAGGAGATATTCCTCCGAAAATAACTGATGATTACAATGGCGACTTCAACGAAATCAAGAATAACGTTAATGTACTTATTCAGGCAACACTTGATATTACTGAAGTTGCAAAAAAACTTGCTGTTGGAAACACAAATGTAGAATTGCAGAAGCGTTCTGATCAGGATGATATGATTGGAGGTCTTATTGCATTAATTGATAATAATCAGCATGATGCTGAAAATGTAGAAAAAATGTCCAATGGAAATTTGGATTTTGAAGTAAAAATAATGTCTGAAGATGACGTTATGGCTAAAAGTGTTCTAAAACTTCAGAATTCTTTAAGGGACCTTACTTCTGACGCAAATATGCTGGCAGAAGCTGCTGATCAGGGTAAGTTAGATACACGGGCTGATTTATCAAGACATAAAGGCGAATTTAAGAAAATCGTTGCAGGAGTAAATAGAACTTTAGATAACGTAATAGGTCCGCTAAACGTAGCAGCCGAGTATATGGACAGAATATCCAAAGGAGATTTGCCTGAAGAAATTTCTGATGAATACAAAGGTGATTTCAATGAAATCAAAAATAATATCAATCAGTTGCTTCATAATCTAAATGATTTCATAAGCGAAATGAATCATATGTCTAAAGAGCATGATTTGGGTCAGATTGACGTAATGATTGATGTAAATAAATTTACCGGATTTTATACTAATATGGCTAATGGCGTTAATGATATGGTAAATGGACATATTAACGTCAAGAAAATGGCTATGGGAGTATTTAAAGAATACGGTAAAGGTAATTTCGATGCAAATATTGAAAGACTGCCGGGACAAAAAGTATTTATCAATGAAACAATTGATGCGGTACAGGATAATCTGAAAATGATAGCTCAGGAAATCAAGGATTTGATAAAGAAATCAGTCGCAGGTGAGCTGAGCTACAGAGGAGATGCGAAAAAATATGACGGTGACTGGAAAGAAATGGTAGAAGGTATTAATGAAATGATAGATGCACTTTTAGATCCCGTAAATGAAGCAGGTGAAGTGCTTGAAATAATGGCTACCGGAGATTTGAGAACACGAATGAAAGGTAATTATCGCGGAGACAATGAAAATCTGAAGAAAAATATCAATTTACTCGGTGATTCATTATCTCACCTTATAATGCAGGTAAACGAAAGCGTGCATAACTCCGCCAGCAGTGCAGCAGAAATAAGCAGCACTTCCGATTCTCTTGCAGCATCTACTCAGGAGCAATCTGCACAGGCTGATGAAGTGGCTTCCGCAGTGGAAGAAATGTCCAGAACTGTAACTGATAATGCAATGAGTGCTAACCGCACAAGCGAAGTAGCAAACAGCAACGGAGATATTGCCAAAGAAGGTGCAGGTGTAGTAGAGCAGACAGTTACTAAAATGCGTGATATAGCTAAAGTAGTGAAAGATTCTGCAGGGAATATTCAAAAACTCGGTGACTCCAGTAAGCAAATCGGAGAAATAATCAGCGTAATTGATGATATAGCCGACCAGACTAACCTTCTTGCACTGAATGCAGCGATAGAAGCAGCAAGAGCAGGGGAACAGGGACGCGGATTTGCAGTAGTTGCAGATGAAGTAAGAAAACTTGCTGAACGAACAACCGAAGCTACCAAGCAAATAGCCACTATGATAAAAGGCATTCAGAAAGAAACTGATGCTGCCGTAGTAGCAATGAACGAAGGTACTAACGAAGTAAACAGCGGAATCGAGCTTGCAGATAAAGCAGGTACATCTCTTACAAAAATTCTTGATTCTACTCAGGAATTAATTGATATGATTAATCAAATAGCTGCCGCAAGTGAAGAGCAATCGGCTACAAGTGAGCAAATAAGCAAAAACGTAGTCAGCATAAGCAAGGTAACTTCAGAATCTGCCCAGCGAGTGGAAGATGTCTCAAAAACTGCCAATGAACTGGCACGTGCTACTGAAGATTTGAGTAT
>CAZIXJ010000498.1:0-2584 GCA_964542835.1 uncultured Hyphomicrobiales bacterium | reverse complement strand
AAAAGCTGTGTTTTACCTGAACCATTCTCGCCAATAAAACAATAAAGGCTTTTTTCTTTCTGAAGATTTATATCAAAATTTAATTTTGCCTGAGTTTGTTCGACAATAAAATTATAAATCATAAAAACCTCAATTTAACATTTTTTTATAAAAAATAATTATAAATATACAAAAATATTTTTATTTCTGTAAATAAAGATTTGCGAAGCAAAAGAATTATTTACAGATATAATCTTAAAACACCTCACTACTCACTCCTCAGCACTCTCATCTGTATAAATGAAAATAACATCAGAAGGAAGAAAAGTATAAATGCCATTGCTGAAGCATAGCCCATAGCATCGGTTTTTTCGAATGCATTATTGTATATGTGATAAACAAGTGTTGTCGTGGAATTTAAAGGTCCGCCCTTAGTCATTACGAATATTTCTACGAAAACCTGAAATGATTTAATTGTATTAATAACCAAAACAAAAAGGAGTGTCGGCTTAATAAGTGGTAATGTAATTTTCCAAAAACGCTTCCAAGCATTAGCACCGGCAAGCACAGCCGATTCATACAAATCCTTCGGTATAGTCTGCATTCCGGCAAGAAACAGCACCATATAATATCCCGTAGCCATCCATACATCCATTGCCATAATTGAAAAAAGTGCAGTACCTTGGTCCATTAGCCAGCCTCGTTCAGGATAAGGCAGCCCAAGCATTTTCATCAGAGAATTAATATAACCTTCCTGCGTATATAGATTGGTAAAAATCAATGCTATTACTACCATCGAGGTAACAGATGGCATAAAATAAGACGAACGGAAAAAGTTTTTAAATTTTACCAGCTTGCTATCAAGCAATACAGCGAGAAATATTGAAAGTGCAGTAGTAACGGGAACAGTGCCGAAAGTAAAAACAGCAGTATTTTTTAGAGAAATCCAAAATACTTCGTCTGATAAAATTTTAATGTAATTATCAAACCCAATGAATATATGTTCATTGGTTAAAGTCTGATATTCGGTAAAACTCAAAAAAGCAGCATAAATAAGAGGATACAGCCAAAACAGGGCGAATACTCCTATCCACGGCAAAATCAACGTATAAGTATGCAGTTTATCTTTGGTTCTGTATTTCACTTTATTATTCTACAATTTGCAAAATACAATTATAAGAAATTTTTATGGAATTCTTTCAATTTATTATATAACAATTGCAAAGGCAACCCAACAATATTATAATAGCATCCATTAATCCGTGAAACAAATACCGCTCCGAAATCATCCTGAATTCCATATGCACCGGCTTTATCCATCGGTGAACCTGTATTGATATACGCTCTGATTTCAGTATCTGATAATTCTCTGAAAGTAACTTCAGTAATCTCAATATCAGAAATATAACTTAAAATATTATTTTCAAATTTAGAAATACAAATACCGGTGATTACCCTGTGAGTTTTACCTGAAAGAGATTTCAGCATACAAAATGCGTCATATTCACCGGAAGGCTTATTAATAATATTTCCATCAATCACAACAATAGTATCAGCTCCGATTACAATTTTTCCGGGATTTTTTTCTGCAATATCATAAGATTTGCTTTCTGCCAAAATTCGGGCAAATTCTTCAGGATTTTCTTCAGAAATATTCTCATCAATATCAGAAGGAATTATTTTAAAATCCAGACCGAGAAGATTAAGCAGATGCTTTCTTCTCGGAGATTTGGATGCAAGAATAATTTCTTTATCAATTTTTCCAATTATTTTTTCAATTTTCATTATTCTGTAATCAGTACGCCGTTCCAAAATGCAATATAGTTTTTTATTACTTTGGCAGCATCTTTCGGTTCAGGATAATACCATGCAGCAGACGAATTAGTTTCACCACTTACTACAATATCATAGTATGCAGCATCGCCTTTCCACGGGCAAGTAGTTACGTGAGAATTACTTTTGAAATATTCTTTGTTAATTGAATCGGGCGGAAAGTAATGATTATTTTCTATAACTACCGTATCATCACTTTCAGCAAGTATTTGATTATTCCATATTGCTTTCATGTCAAATTCCATTATTATCAAACATAAGATATTCAACGAGGATAATTTGAAACAAGTGTTAAAAAAAATAAGAAAAACAAAAAAAATATTTGGCAGTTTCAAAAATTACTATTATTTTTGTATTCCCTGTTGCGAGGGATGTTCTAAAAAAAAATGGAGGACTCGCATAATTGGTATTGCAGCGGTCTTGAAAACCGCCGGGCGCAAGCCTGTGGGGGTTCGAGTCCCTCGTCCTCCGCCACTGCAATCAAAAAGCCCTTGAGAAATCAAGGGCTTTTGTTTTTTGAAAAGTTCAAAGTGTAGAACTATTGTAGAACTTTTCTGCATTATTAATTTTTTTTGGTTTGGTTATGATTTTTAATTTAAAACCTTATGGAATGGCGAAATACTTATATGTAATAGCTAATAATATTTATCCATATTTCTTAGAAGAAAATAATTTTAATGTTGATAAAAATGAAATTATCAATAATTATAATTTATTTATTGATTTGCATGAAAAATATGAGAATATTGAAGTCCCATCATGTGGATTTATT
>CAZIXJ010000497.1:0-2593 GCA_964542835.1 uncultured Hyphomicrobiales bacterium | reverse complement strand
TAGGCTAATAATGGTTTTGTTCTTCAGTAGGCAGATAATATAGAGACATAAGAAATTAAAAAGCTTGCTATATAAGCGCTGCCAATACTTCATATAACGTCTTAGGATTGTATCTGAAGTTTTTCAAAAAAAATTAAAAATAAACATCTTTGTCTTAATTTATCTATATATATGACAGATCAACTCTAACTCCAGTAATTAAAAATTTCAGATACAATTTGTTGAACGAAACCGACGGTGATAGCTATGGAATTTCAATTTCATCATTTACCATCAAAAATCAATTAATATATTGATTAAGGTTAGTTAAAGCAGGGATTAAACATATATAAATCAGAAATTCCCTTAAAAAAGGGCAGAGATATCCCTGGGTTAATTTTGATTTTTTTTAAGCTATCAAGGTTCAGTTTAGTGTCAGGCTATTATTTGATTATTGTAATTTTGTGGTATAGTTCCAGCAGGAATCATTTTTCCCTGCCCACATTCAGGGCAAGTAATGGCATCAATACCGGTCAAACGAAGTAACATGTCCTGCCATGATTCATCACAATCATTTGAATTTGACTGTTTATTATCAATAATGACCAGTAATAATAATCGAGCCTTTTTTAAGTTTTCTTTACGATAACGATTACCCAGAATGCCATAATATCTTATTCTGACGAATCTAGAAGGTAAGACATGAAGTAAAAACCTTCTTATAAATTCAAGTACATCAAGGGTCATAACTTTTTTCTTACCCTTATCATTGTAATCTTTATATCTGAAAGTCACCTTATGATTACTAAGTTTTATTATTCTCTGATTAGAGATAGCCACCTTGTTAGTATATCGTCCTAAATATTCAATAACATATTTAGGGTTCTTAAAAGATGGTTTTGCAAAAACTACCCAATCTTTATTATAGAGGATATCTTTCAACTTTTTAAAATTTGCTTTATTGTCAAGGTATTTTATTTTACCCGGGAATTTAAATTTATTATCAGCATAATATTGTTTTAAGTAAGCCATAAATTTACCCCGGAAAACAGATGAAAGTATCTCATAATGTATAAAGTAGTTTTCTCTAGCAGAAATCCATTTTTTATTATCAAAGGAAAGGCCAGCACCAGTGACAATACAGTGAATATGTGGGTGATCCATTAGATTTTGTCCCCAGGTATGCAAAATAGAGATAAATCCAATTTTAGCACCCAGGTGTTTAGGGTCCTCAGAGAGTTCTTTAAGGGTATCACTACTGGCTTTAAATAGTAGAGTATATATTTCTTTTTTATTTCTTAAAGCCAGGTCATTTAGATCATCTGGTATAGTAAAAACAACATGGAAATATTGAACAGGAAGTAGATCTTTTTTTCGTTTTTCTATCCACTGTTCTTTAACAAGCCCCTGACATTTAGGGCAGTGTCTATTTCTACATGAATTATATGAAATTCTTTGATGTCCACAGTGATCACAGACATCAACATGTCCGCCCAATTTTGACGTACGGCAGGTTCTGATAGCATTAATTACTTTAAATTGTTCAGGTGATACACCATGATTTTGGATATATTCATCACCATATTCATTTAAGATATCAGCAATTTCAGTCATTATTATCACACTCGTTCAAGGAATCAAAGGGGCTTTTAACATCAAGAATATCTAAACGTGCCAGATGAATATAGATAGTAGTAGTTTTAGGGGTAGCATGTCCCAATAACTTCTGGATATGGAAGATATCCACCCCGGATTGATAAAGATGAGTGGCAAAGCAGTGGCGGAGTGTATGAACAGTAGCATTTTTAGTGATACCAGCTTTAGTTAAGGTTTCCTTAAAAGTCTTCTGGATACTGCGAGCACAGAGGGGTTTATCAGGATAACGTCCCGGGAATAAACAGTCGCTAGAAGGTTTATGTTTTTTGAAGTAAGATCTTAAGATAGTGAGATTTTTCTGTGATAGAATAGTATATCTATCTTTTTTTCCCTTACTCAGTCTAACGTATATTTGCTTATTATTACTATCAATATCACCAATTTTGAGATTCCGGACTTCACTTATTCTAAGGCCAGCAGAATAGATGGTAGTAAATATTGCTTTATATTTGAGATTGTAAACTTTAGAGAAAAAATTTTTTACTTCAGATTTAGATAAGATGACAGGTAGTTTTTTCTCTTTTTTCATGCGGGGTAGTTTATCGATATCCCAGTGACGTTTAAGAGTATTTTTGTAGAGGAACCTGAGAGCACTGTAATTGACATTGATGTAAGAACTACTATAGTCTTTGTTAACAGTAAGATGATGTAGATAGTTTCTAATTTCTTCAGTGTTTACTTGCTCGAGAGATTTTTGCTGAAAATCTGCAAATTTCCTGGCATACATTAAGTATGCATTGATAGTTCTGGGGCTATAACCTTTTAACTCCATGTCCACTTTCATAGTTTCTAAGATATTTAACATTTAATTCACTCCTTTAGATTTGTGATATAATAATTATATCACTTGAAAGTGGGTTAATGTTTATGGGTTTGGCCACCGCCACCGGCGGTTTAGTTCAACAGAGTATTCCCGTGACGCCAAAGTTCGGCTACCCTTACGGGACATGCTCTCTGT
>CAZIXJ010000496.1:0-2598 GCA_964542835.1 uncultured Hyphomicrobiales bacterium | reverse complement strand
ATATCCATAAGTGTTACCGAATAAACCTCCATTATTTGAACCTGAACCTTGTATTTTTCCCTTAGAATATGAGTGTCTTATTTCAGAGCCATTTCTGAAATCTCCTGCAATACCTCCAAGATATGCTACTCCTTCAATATTAATATCTGCTGTAACTCTGTGCATAATACAATTATCTGAATACCCGCAAATACCACCAATATAGTCATCACCTGAAAGACTGCCACTTATGGATATATTTTGAAATTTACATCCATTTGCATCACCGGCTATTCCACCAATGTATGAATCACCGGTATAATCAATAGATGATAGTTGTAAATTGGATATTTCACTGTCAGTATTATTGATAACACCGAAAAATCCGAGATTATTTTCATCTGCTCTTGAAATGAATAAGTTTGAAATAGTATATCCGTTTCCATTGAAATTGCCTGTAAAAGCAGTTTCTGTACTGCCTACCGGTAGCCATCCGGCTCCGTCGTTCCAGTCCCGTGTGTCGTATGCATCAATATTATTGTCCAGTTCATAGTTTTCGTCCCATGAACCTGTGTTAAGAGTGAGCCACTCTAAATGTGAAAGAGTAGAAACATTTCTGTAGCCGTCAGCATCAGTATCTATTGGCTCTGTCTGAGCAAATATTGAAGTACCTGCAAGGAGTAAAATAAGGAATAAATAATTTTTTCATAAAGTCCTCAAGGTTAATAGTTATACCTTTGGCAAATTATATAAAATATGGATAAAAAAAAAGAAAAATATTAAAGTAAGTAATTGTTTTTTGTAATAGCAAATATTATTTAAAATTATTATTATTTAAAAATTAAAATAAACTGCATATATTAATGAATAATCAAATCTTTCATTTATCATTTTCTTTAAATGCATCAAGCAATTCCTTCATTTCAGCTTTTGTGGGTCTTGTGGGTTTTTCTGAATTTTTCTTGCCCGAAGAGTATTTTTGAGTTTTTGATGTTGGATTTTCGAAAATAATTTTTTTTGAAAAATCTTCTGAAGTTATCACATCGCATGCATTTGCTTTTGCAAAGTTATAAACTTCAGTATCGGAAGATACAACTTTTATGTGCTTTGTATTTTTAGTTTTTCTTATTAATTCTTTGATTTTATTATCTGCATTTGTATCGGAAGATTCGATAAAAATTATATTGGGAGAGGGTTTCAAAGGATTATATCCTGCACCGTCAAGTACCAATTTGAATTTGTAGGACTTGTATCTGTTAGCAAAAGCAGAAATTTTTCCTGCAATTGCTGAAATGCCGGAATTCATATCATTTCTGAATAACTGAGTAATTTGCTCGTCTTTGTGAATGAGATTAAACGTATCAATAATAAAAACTTTCATAGATAATTACAATTCTCCGATATCTTCATTCCAAAGCTCATCATTATTTTCAATGAAATCAGCCATCATATCAACGCATTCTTTGTCATCCAAATCAATTACTTCCACTCCGTGAGATTCCATAAATTCTCTTGCACCGTCGAAATTTCTTGATTCACCGACGATAACCTTTGGTATTTTGAATTGCACTATTGTTCCGGCACACATATAGCAGGGCATAAGAGTAGAATAGATTACAGTGTCTTTGTAGCTGCCGACTCTTCCTGCATTCAAAAGGCAGTCCATTTCACCGTGAAGAATAGGATTATTTTCCTGCACTCTTTTATTATGCCCCTTGGAAATTATTTCTCCGTTTTTTACAAGTACTGAACCTATTGGAATTCCGCCTTCTGACAGGCTTTTCTTTGCCATATTTATGGCTTCATTCATAAAAATATCTTTTTGCATTTTTATTATCCAAATTATTATTATTTTAGCAATAGTTAGATTTTAAATTAAGGTGAAAAAATGAAAAAAACAAATTTTTTAATTATAATGCTAATATTGTTGTATTCATGCAATGAGAATTCTTCAGATAATACTGAGGATTTTTATCTGGATATGATTTATGAGCAGGCTTGTGAGGATGCTTCTTATGCTGAACAAATTGAAGTATGGGACAGCCTTACTATTATAAGAGAAGATAATAATCAGTTAATCAGGAATGGAGATTATATTCTCGTTACTACATTGACGAAATATCCTCAAAGATATGCCGGAAAGGATACGATTATAACTGATTGGGGAGATACATGGATTACGGTAGTTCCTGAAATCAGAAGAGAATTTTCTCTGATAAGTTTTCCTTCTGACAGTGTGATGCAGTTGAGGGTAAAGCAGCTTTTGGGTTTGCCTTATACTGTTGATTATACTCATTTTGCGGAGATGTGGGTAAAGCCTGATGATTTGTTCAGACCATCCCCGGATAATGAAATAACTGATTCTGTTGCTCAGATTAATTTTCCTTCAGGTGTAGATGAGGATTATAAATACTGGTTTAATCTGACTTATAAAGAGTCCTTTTATCCTGAAGAAGGACCCAAATATCCGTGGACAAGGCTCGGATACACATATGACTGGAATCCAGATACCGACGAAGTGGGATTATCGGAATTTGTGATTAAGCCTGATTCAAAAATTATTCTTGAAAAATTGAAAACCATAAAAGAATATTTGACAGATTAAAAACATAATTTAGT
>CAZIXJ010000495.1:0-2603 GCA_964542835.1 uncultured Hyphomicrobiales bacterium | reverse complement strand
AAAAGGATGGTAAAATGAATTATAAAATATATAAATTATCAATAATTGCTTTTGTTACTGTTTTTCTTTCTGCAAGTATGGCGTATAGTGCAGCAATTAAAGGAACAGTAAAACTATCAAATACTGAAAGGGCTTTGGCCGGTGTCAGTATTTATTTGGAAGATACAAATTTAGGGACAATAAGCAATGGACTTGGAAAATTTGAAATAAATAATATTCCGGCAGATAAATTTACAATAAAGGCATCTCATATTGGATACTCTACCTTTGAACAAGAAATTACAATCACCCGAAACAAAACTCAGGAACTTGAAATAAGGCTTAATGAAAGCGTCAGTGATTTGGATGAAGTAATTGTGATGAGCAACGGATATACCGGTATAAGAGATATACTTGGTTCTGTGCAGTATATCTCACCAAAAGAATTACAGAAATTTAACTATACAGATATAAACCGTGCATTGAGAACAGCTCCGGGAATAAACATTCAGGAGGAAGACGGTTATGGTTTGCGCCCCAACATTGGTTTGCGAGGAACAGGTTCAGAGCGAAGCTCAAAAATCACAGTTATGGAAGATGGCATACTTATGGCTCCTGCTCCCTATGCAGCCCCTGCTGCATACTACTTTCCAACTATCGGGCGTATCAATGCCATAGAAATACTAAAAGGCAGTAGCCAGATAAAGTATGGACCTTATACTACAGGAGGTGCCATTAACTTGATATCCACACCAATACCGGATGATTTTTCCGGAAAAGTAAGTATTTCCGGTGGCAGTTACGGATCGCATAATTTACATGCCGTAGTTGGGAATTCTCATGAGCAGGTTGCTTATATGGCAGAAACTTTTCAATATAACTCAGACGGCTTTAAAGATTTGGATAATGGAGAACCTACAGGATTTGATAAAAAAGACTACATTGCCAAAGTGCGTGTGAATACCAAACCATCTTCAAAAGTATATCAATCTTTGACCTTTAAAATTGGACAGACGAGCGAGATCTCCAATGAAACATATTTGGGGCTAACCGACGAAGATTATGAAAATACGCCTTATCGCAGATATGCAGCTTCTCAAAAGGATAAGATGACTACCGAACATAAACAGTATTCGGCTACTCATTTAGTTCGCTTTTCCGAAAAAATCAGATTAAGGACTACTGCATACCGTAATGAATTTGCAAGAAACTGGTATAAACTTGATAAAATCAAAGATGATGATGGTGATAAAATTAAAATTGCTGAATTGCTGTCTAACCCCGCTCAGTTTACATCGGCTTATAAAATAGTAACAGGAAGCACAAGCCAAAACGATGATGCGCTATACGTAAAAGCAAACAATCGCGAATATTTTGCTCAGGGCATTCAAACCGAACTTGGAATGGACTATTCTAATGAAAAATTGAAACATAATTTCACTTTTGGCTTACGTTATCATATGGATGAAATTGACCGTTTTCAGTGGGTGGATGAATACAATATGAATGAAGGTACTATGATGCTTACAAATAAAGGCTTGCCCGGAACAGAAAGTAATCGTGTCGAATCAGCTGAAGCACTTGCAGGCTATTTTCAATATCAGTTAAAGTACGGGCAATGGACTATAAGTCCCGGGTTTCGCTATGAAAATATAAATATGGAACGAACAGATTACGGAAAAGATGATACTGACCGTACAGGTTCCGATGCTTCTGAGCGAAGAAACAGTATAGACGTCTGGCTCCCGGGTTTAGCGGTAAATTATAGCTTCAAAACCGAATTAAATATTTTTGCAGGCATACACAAAGGTTTTGCACCTCCGGGAACGAAAGAAGAGACATTGCCGGAAGAAAGTATTAATTACGAAATCGGCTTAAGATACTCTGAAGCCTTTTTATCATTTGAAGCTGTTGGATTTTTCAATGATTATAATAACCTGCTCGGAAGTGACCTCAATGCCTCCGGTGGTAATGGAACAGGGTTGCTGATTAATGGAGGTGAAGTGATTACAAAAGGATTAGAAATTCAAACCCGATATGATATTTTCGCAAAAAGTCTAAAAAAGTTTAGAATACCTCTTATCTTAAGCTATACTTATACAGATGCATTTTTTGAAAATGACTTTGAAAGCGACTACGATCCTTGGGGGAAAGTGAGTTCAGGTGATGAACTACCCTATTTACCAAAACATCAGCTTGCACTGATTATCGGATTGGAACACCACCGCTTCTCTTTCAATATTAGTACCCGATTTATGGATAAAATGCGCGCAATAGCAGGTGCGGGAGAAATTCCTTCATCAGAACTTATAGATTCCTATTTAGTAATGGATGCGGGTGCAAGCTGGAAAGTCCACAGATATATTGAATTATTTACAGGTTTATACAATATGACAGACGAGATTTATGCTGTGGCAAGACGTCCGGCAGGATTGCGTCCCGGAATGCCTCGTACATTTAAACTTGGTATTAATACTAACTTTTAACATCAAATAACATAAAAATATCAATTTAATAAAAATTGAATTTGAAAAAGCGTTAATAATACCATTAAAATTAAATAAATTTTACAAAATCCGAAAAAGCTATTTCGGATTTTTTTTTAACTTTATCTAATCTTCTCA
>CAZIXJ010000494.1:0-2604 GCA_964542835.1 uncultured Hyphomicrobiales bacterium | reverse complement strand
GATACTTGGATTGAGGATTTGGATAATCAATACCATAAGCATTTACAGGAAAAGAATAATGATGAATTATACAGATTAGCACATACTATTAAAGGTTCGTGCTTTCAGTTTGGACTTGATGATATCGCACACATCGGGCTTGATATAATGGCTGCACTCAAAGAAAATGACTGGGATACTGCTGCAAAATTGGAAATGCCTCTAAAAAAAGGCTTTGCCGATGTAAAGATATTTCTTGATAAGCAGGGTATTAAATAAACGATTTTTCTTGATTTATTGACTAACTTGTATTATATTTAGCATTAGAACTAATTCGAATAATGTTCTTTTAATTTAGGAGATGCTAAATATGAAACGATTTTTTTTGATATTTTTATCGATTTTAATTCTGTCTGCTTCTGCGTTTGCACAAAACCGCATTGCAGTGTTGCCTTTTAAGAATATGGATGGCAAGATGGATTATAATATCTGGTGCTATGAGCTTCAGGATTCACTTGAGAAAAAATTAATAGAAGATGACCCTGATACGCTTAATTACGTTGTAGTTCCTTTCGATTCGGTTGATATTCTTCTCGCAGAATACAATCTGGACCCTACAAATCCCCAATATGAAACTGATATGTGGAAAGCTGTGAAAAAACTTAAAATTGAGCGAGTTGTAAGCGGAAACTTTTATATTCAGAGAAACAGACTAATAATAAATGCTTATGTATATGACGTAGAGCATAAGCAGCCACACCCTGAATATCAGGCAAAAAATATTTTCAAAAGCGAAGATAAAGTGCTTACTGCAGTTCCGATAATTGCAAAAAAACTCAGACAAGCGGTAATTGGTAATTAAATGATTAATTTTTCTTTACCAAACTTGATATTTTATATCTTTATTCAGATGTGGGGCTGACTAATAAGTATTAACATTTAAAACAGACTGAAATGTCTGTTCTACTTTTAGATAGTTCAGGCGTACTCGCCTGAAAGCAAGAACAAGCGGGGACGTATGTTCTACTACAGACAAGAATGTCTATGCTACTAAGTGATTGATTTATAGTAGGTCAGACATTCTTGTCTGACGTTGAAAAATTAATAGTTTTACTTATTAGTCAGCCCCATATCTTTAATTATGAACTATAAGCAAACATTCCGTTTCATAATTTCAGAATAGACTGATATTCATACCAAAATGCCATCATGATAAGTAGTATATTGCAGTTAAAACAGGATTTAACGAGAAGAATCCAAAATCTGAATCTATCAAGATAAGTAGTATATTGCAGGTAAAACAGTAATTCTAGAATGTTTATTTTATGCGAGGACACCTGAAATACAATTTTTTAATCATATAATTGATGACAGTTTGGTAATACTCTGTTTAATGATATTCGAGAAACGGCAAATTTGCAAATTGACATATGTTTTAAGTTTATTTTTCCGATTATTATATTTAATCTGTCATTTTTTTCATATATTTGTATTGTATTATTATGTAATAATTCATTACTTTTAATTACTAAGGTTTGCAATGGACAGAAGAGACCTAAAGCCCGATAAAATTAACAGAATTGCTCAGGTATTGAAGATTATATCTCATCCTGTAAGATTGCACATTCTGGAATTACTTGAGTATCAGGAAAAAATGTGTGTGTCGGATATTATTATTGAAACTAATTCCGAACAATCTACATTATCTCATCATTTACTAAAAATGAAACAGGCAGGAATCCTTGACTCCGAAAGGCAGGGAAAACAGATTTTATATTTTATTAAATTAAAAGATGTAACGAAAATTTTTGATTGTATGGAAAATTGCGAGATTATCGATTGATAATGAATTTCTGTAATTTCACAGTTTCATCTTTAATTAGAATTAACATTACAAAGCCGGTATAATTATTCATATTGATTTTTGTACCGGTTATTTTTATTTCATTTTTGCTTATTAATTTACCAAGATAATCATATAACAAATAACTGTCCGCTATGCCTTCGGAAATTAATATGGTGTTTCCTTCAAGTCTGACTTCCTGAAACTCTTCTTCTTTAATACTGTTTACGCTGACAAATACGGAATCAGAAAACGCTCCGCAGCCGTATTGATTGATTACTCTTACCTGATAATGTCCCGTAGTAAAAGGATAAAGAATTCTGTTAGTGGAATCAGGTATCAATTCACCATTCACATACCACTCATAGCCGTAAGCTGCAGCATAGCATCTCAGATAATCATCATTCATTGCCATTACAGGTTTATTGGGGCTTGGAAATGTATTAATTGTAACAGTATCGGAATAGAGTTTATTTCCGAGTATATCAACTACTTCACACCAGTAATCTCCCTCATCATATATCACGTTGAATCTGGTATCTTTGCCGTCATTCCATAAATATTCGGCATAGCCGTATCCGGCATCTGCTATTACACTGTCTCCTTCACAAATATCCTTATTGCCGTTGAATGATATTTCAGGTGTTCTGAAATTTCCAGAAAGCACTTCTAACGTATCATAGCCGCTACAGTTCTCACCATTTGATACCTCAGCGATTAGATTATTATATCCGGTAGAATCATAAATTATTTTTCCGGTATAAGTGGAGTCATCTATAAAT
>CAZIXJ010000493.1:0-2608 GCA_964542835.1 uncultured Hyphomicrobiales bacterium | reverse complement strand
TCGAATCCACTGCATGATTGATGACCCCTGCTGCATATCCCCACGCACCAGACCCACACAGAGAAAAGATCCCATCCAATATTCCACCCAATCCACACAGATTACAGGTATAGCATTGAATGATACCAATCAGTAGACCTAGACCAATAGTCAGTCCACCCAGAATCTGCAGCATGAGACAATTGTTCGAGGTAAAGGTCTCCAGAGACGTGTTGGTCCCCAACAGACACTGGAAGTCGTAATTCACGCCATCGAACATGACGTCCGTTAATTTCACAGACACGAAAATAACTATAATAAGAGCAAGGAGAGATACGCAGAGCGATACAATCGCTGCTAGTATGTTGACGCAACCACGAATCATGTTGTTGTTGTTGTTGTTGTTGACGACACCATGAACTCTGTGACTTTTTTTTCTTTCTGGGATATCCTTTCTTCTGAAATATTAATTAACTCGAATATTTTGATGGCAAAAGAAACCGAAAATATTTCATTGGATGAAAAAACCGTAAAAAATGGTGTTGAATTTCTTCTCTCAAATCCCGGCTTCGGGTTTTATCTTATTGCCGAAAGCAATGGAACAGCTGCCGGTTCTCTTATGATTACCAAAGAGTGGAGCGACTGGAGGAATGGTTTTTTCTACTGGATACAAAGCGTATATGTAATACCGGAATTCAGAAGGCAAGGCGTTTACAGAGCTTTGTACGACGAGATTAAAAGCATAGCAAAACAAGACAACACTTGCAAAGGTTACAGGCTTTATGTAGAAAAAAATAATAAAGCGGCTATCCGAACATACGAAAATCTCGGAATGGAAGAGACGTATTACAAATTATTTGAAGAAATTAAATGATTTCGCGATGACTATTATTGCTAAATATGCAAGCATTTTTCATAAAGAAGTGAAACAATATTATATGAAATAATTAGTTCACAATATTATTTATTTTAATTAATTTATCAGGAGTTCGTTTTTATGAAAAAATTAATAATTCTTTTACTTACGGTTTTTCTTATTACATCAGTTTCCGAAACTTATGCAACTTCTTTTGGGTTGAAGGGCGGACTGAATTTATCAAATATGTTTATGAAGGACAATAACGGCACTTACAGCACTGAATTTGATATGCTTCCCGGCTTTCAAATAGGAGCTACGGCGGAATTTGATATTAATGAAAAATATGCTTTTGAGACGGGATTGCTTTTTGCTACAAAAGGATATAAATTTGAACATTCAGTAGCCGGAGAAGAATATTCATCCTCACTTAGCCTGAATTATATTGATATTCCGCTTGCAGGAAAAGGGTATTTCAATGTACAGAATTTCGATGTATATGGATTGTTAGGAGCTTATATCGGCTATGGAATCGGAGGTACCGCCTCTTCCGATTATGATGAACAGGAAGATGAAGATATTAGCTTCGGTTCTGAACAGGGCGACGACTTCAAGCCATTTGATTTCGGATTACTGATAGGAGCCGGTGTACAGTATCAAAAGTTTGAATTCGGTTTGTCATATGCTCTTGGTCTTGCAAATTTATCAGTTTATGATGATAATGATATGAAAGTAAATAATCGTGTAATATCAGTAACTGTAGGGTATAAATTTAATTAAATTATCGTATAATTTTTGTAACCCGAAGAATATTACATTTTTCGGGTTACAAATGATTAGAATCTACTTACAAATAAAAACGAACACCTGCGTTCAGTTTCAACTGATCAAATCCGGAAATAAAATATTTAGGCTCTGCAAAAATTGATAAATTACCAATAGAATATTCAAAACCTGCTCCTAATCCAAGAGCTACTTCAGTATCTGATTCGCTTTCACTTCCGCCAGGATAATCAATAGAAACGCTGGCAATATGAAGTCCCAACGCGCCAATACCATAAATCACCAAATCACTTTCATTATAAAATATGTAATGATAATGCCCATTGATTTCAAAGGCATTCGTAGATACTTCATAACCGAAAGATTCTTCACTTCCTCCGTAAAGCCAGTAAGTAATAGTACCGCCTACACGCATATCTTTAGTGATTAAGTATGAAGCTCCGGCATTGATACCAAGTTCTTCAATATCCAAGCCATAAGAAATGCCGGCGTGGGCAGACAGCATACCTTCCTCGAAATCCTTAGCGGATATTGTCATTGCTGATAGTAATAAAATGGTAAGTAGAATAGTTTTTAGATAATTCATAAATGCTCCAAAATAATTTTAAAATACAACATTGATTGTGAGTACAAATATAATAGTTGTTAATTAAAGAAAAAACATATTTTAGCAATCACCTAAATATATTTATACCCTAACCTATATTTTGATTTAATGTTTATTTATTTTGAATTAATAAATAATCAATAATTTTATCAATTATTTCCAAAACTGGGAGTTGAGGAGTTCAATTTTAAATAAAAATCAAACTTTGGAAGGAGAGTTTAAATTGCATTGAAAGCAGTTTATTTTTTCAACGCTTCCATTTTTATTTGTGATATTATAAAAAACAGCAAAAAAAACATATTGAATCATTCCTCATTTTAAGCCATTTTTTGAAAAAATGCAAAATAAATACAACTTTTTTTAACTTTTTAAAAATAAAACAG
>CAZIXJ010000492.1:0-2614 GCA_964542835.1 uncultured Hyphomicrobiales bacterium | reverse complement strand
CAATGACATTTTTTCCTTATCTTAACTTTACTCTTTAGAACGCAACTTGGTATAACTGAAAAATTATTTGTTGAGCTTGCATTTTTCAGTTATCGATAGATTCTATTTTTTCCCGTTTTTCAGAGCAATATTTAAGAAGAGTATATTATTTTTCTGAATAATGCCCGTAACAGGAAATTAACGTAACTAAATCATCAGAGTATTCATATATCAAACGATGCTTATCAATATTTCATTGAAATCAATAAAATTAGTTCTCTTTTTGAAAAAGAAAATTTAATAATTTATCCATGTTTATATATGGATTTAATTCCCAAATATTTGCTCCTAACTCAATTTCATCATTTGCACTTTTTCTAATATTTTTTGCATTCGTATATGCTTTTTCTAATTGACTCTTATCAAATAATTCCCAAATATTTGTTTTGCCCGGATTGTAATGCTCTATATGATTATTTTTTAAATATTGTTTTGCTTCGTTACCATTTGCAAACTTTCTTTGTGAGTCTTCCAAATGAATAATAAACCATAATTCAATACACATACTATTGTAGGCAATTTCAATTTGATTCTTCTTAGCCTGTTTGAAAGCAAAATATTTATGTGGTAAGTTGTCATTATCAAAAACAATCCAAATATTATTATAAGGAGCACCCTGAGATTTTGCAGTTTTTTTCTTTTTATTGCTTCAAGTATTAAACTTCTTGGATCAGTTTTCTTATAATTGTCAATCTCAATTTTTACACCTTTTTGTAATTCTCTTGGAAGTGAATTTTTTGCAGATACAAGATAGTTCTTTTCTGTTAACCCCTCACAAAGGATTAATACTTTTTTGTATAATTTTCTTGTTTGTTGTACTTTTCTATTCATCTTCATAAAGCAACTCTAAATCCTTTATTAAAGGTACAGCACCAAATTGACCACTATCATATAGTTTATCATATTGAAATGATTTTCTAATTCCGTTAAACTCTGCCATATTATACAAATTCGTAACTCCAAACTCATCCTTTTCTGTAAACCAGATTTGGTCTCTTCTGAACATTTCATTACTTAATTGAGTCATATCATGAGTAGCAAAAATTAGCTGAGCATTTTTTTTATTTATAATTGGGCTATGAAACATTTTGATAAAATATTTTGTTATATGAGGATGGAGATGTTTTTCAAATTCATCAACTATCAGTACGGCACCTTCTTCAATTGTATCAATAATTAATCCCGCTAAAACAAATAGACTTTGAGTGCCTTTAGATTCTTGTTCTTTATCAAAATATTCAATACCAATTTCATTATTGCTTTCAAAAACTTTATGTTGTGTTTTAATATCATATTTATAATCATTTTTTATTTTCTCTTGAACATCTGAAGGAATACTACTCGGAAAATCACGTTTATTCCAATCAATTTCCTTAGATTCTACACTTGAAATCCCGGTATCTAAATCACAAATAATTTTATTAAATTTACTTCTAAAAATTTCATCTTTTGGGTTTGCTAATCGTTCAGCATATAACTGATGGAATTTTGATTCATGATATTCTTGAATAAAAGGAAATACCATGAATTTACTATCAAAGAATTCATAAGCAGGATACAAAATTTCTACATTATCAAGTACAGCTTTTGATAGAAATAATTGATTATCTAATAATTTGTTTTCTATTGATTTCCTTGCCCCTTTATAGTATTCACCATATTTTATGCCGGATTCATCCCTTAGATATAATAATGATTTTTTGTTTTTAGGGTAAAAAGATAATTTTTCATATTCTATTCGATATTTTACAAATTTCAAACTAAAATTATATCTTAAACCATTATTTGCAATAAATTCAATTTCAATAAATATTGGTTTGTACTTAGATTCTTTATCTAAACGGAAAGGTTCATAAGGTTCAATTTCTTTTTTTGGTTTGAAATTAGAACTTTCTTTAATTAAATATTCAATTGCTTTAAATGCAATTAAAATATTACTTTTTCCGGAAGCATTTGCACCATAAATAACAGACGATTTTAATACATTGCCAATATTTTCAATTTCAACAACATTATCAGGATGTTCAGTAAACCTTGTAGCTTGCATAGACAAGTCTATTGGATTTTTTATAGAACGAAAATTCTCAATCTTTACGTTTAAAATCATTACTACGCCTTAAAAATACTAAATATAAGTATTATTTGTTAAAATATTACATATTAAACGTTTATTCCAACTTAATATTTACGTTTAATTTTTGATTTCATAATTTCAATTATTGATATCCTCCCACTCTAAATATTACTCTTTGAAAATCGTTAATTTTTATTATATTACATTTTAGTTATATGCTTATAAATTAATTGGAGTTGAAATGAATTTAAACTTACTTACTGAAGAACAAATCATGCTCAAAGACATGGTTTCAAAATTTGCTCAAGAAAAAATAGCACCTATCGCAAGAGATATTGACCAAAATCACAGATTCCCGAAAGAAATTATTGATGAACTTGCCGAACTCGGTATTATGGGTATTGCTTATCCTTCCGAATACGGCGGAGCTGATATGGACTTCGTTTCTTATTTCCTTGCAGTGGAAGAAATTTCACGTTGGTGTGCATCAACCGGTGTAAT
>CAZIXJ010000491.1:2238-2626 GCA_964542835.1 uncultured Hyphomicrobiales bacterium | reverse complement strand
AAGAAAATTTCTATCAATAACTGAATTTCGCCTGTTTGCCAGGGCTTTATATTCTCATTATGAAATAATAGACATTAAAGAGGTGTCAGCATGTTAAAATTTAAAGTTTCGTATGTATATTTTGACTATTACGATCAAATAGAAAAACTTGACACTTTAGCAGCTTTTAAACGTGAAGGTGACGCTTGTTTATACGCTCAAAGTATAAACAATATAAAACATTATGATATTTATAATAAAATAATTGTTCATAAGGGGAAGAAAACCCTATTAACTTATAACATTTAAAGGAAATTGGTTATGTGCTAATCCAAATGCTATTGAAGTGATAATTACTGAAAAAAAAGTAGGTAACCAAAAATTTAAAAAAGTTATAGTTTCTACTAAA
>CAZIXJ010000491.1:0-2228 GCA_964542835.1 uncultured Hyphomicrobiales bacterium | reverse complement strand
TCATAAGGGGAAGAAAACCCTATTAACTTATAACATTTAAAGGAGCATGAACAATGACAAGGAAAGATTATAATTTACTTGCAAATTCACTGAAAGAAAATAAACCTGGAGAAAATGGTCAGGAAATATATTACCAGATCGTCCATAATCTGGCTATTGATTTAAAACATGAAAATGAAAAGTTTAATTACGATAAATTTATGACAGCTTGTGGAATTGAAAACTATTAACATAGAAAGGAGAAAACGACATGACAAAGAAAGATTTTATCAATGAATCAGGGATTAATGCATCTTTAGTTAAAGCAGTTATTAAGCAATCAGGTGGTTGGGAATCTTTTCAGGAACAAGCTGTTGATGTGGCTAATCACGGAGCTGATAGCGGTTTCTCAGGCTGGATTTATTACACTGAAACTTGTGATTTTTACAAAAAGAATAACAAGGAAATTATTAGATTAGCGAAAGATATTGCAGATGGAATGGGTATGGATGGAAGTGCAAGAAATGATTTTAAAGATCATCTTGATTTAATTAAATCATTTGGTTGTATTCGTAACCTGGGAATGTCGACAGATGAGCTTGTTCAGGGCATGTGTGGAGAAGGTGAACTTACAAATCAAATTCAGAATTGTTTAGCCTGGTTTGCTTTAGAAGAAGTTTCAAGGGCTTATGATGATATGAATTAATCTTTCCCCTTGCCTGTTAGCACAAGTTAGCAGGCGAGGATGAAGGATTAATTTTATAACAGGAGGGAAAGATCATGGAACAATTAAGAGCTTATCAATTTTCAAGAACAGCAATTACAGAACAACCTGATATTTTACAAGGGAAAACAGTTAAAGAATTTTTGTTAAGTAAATATGACAGGGGGTGTATTTTTGGAATAGATAATTTAATGGATTTTTCACACTATAAAATCATGGGTTGGTGCTTTGACTTCTCTCCGTATTTAAAAAGATATGTAGTCAAACAGTATGATCGTTGGCAAGAATATTCAGCCCCAAATAAAACAATGTTAAGACGTGTTTTGTCTGGTAGGATTCAGAAAATACAAGAAATAAAATAACTAAATATTTTTACCTATCAACCTGCCCTGGCTCTGGTCAGGGCATAACCACAAGGGGAAAGGACAAATGGAAACATTAAATTTTGAATGCCGTGGAAAATGGTTTAAGGTGAATAATGAAGGACACATAACACAAATAGATGGAAATTTTTCAGATCAATGGCAATTTTTAGGCGTATCTTTCCATCATTGGAAAAACAGCACAGATATAAATTTCCCTGAAATTTGGAAAAATCCACAAATAGCTTTAAAGGGGCGTGTTTGGGATATGGATCACGGAACTGTTAGAATATGGTCTGGTAGTTATGCGGGTGGACTTCCCAGAATTACAAAAATATATAAAACAAAAGAAGCATAAGCTCTTTCTCACCTGCCTCAATCTTTGCTTGGGGCAGGGAATGAAGGAACAATATAACCAGGAGGGGAAAGAACATGAAAGCTGTTAATTTATTTCACAACACGGAAATTGAAATTGATGTGATTGAAACCTACCAGACCGAAACAGGACAAGTTGCAGTTGTAGCCGGAGAAGACTTGGATAGGGCAGCAAAGAGGCTGTGTGGGTGTGACTGTACATGCCACAAGGTAGCCTATATTGAAGATGAACAAGGGGAAAGGTTCACTGTCATGGTGAAATAGTGGCTAAGGGGCAATATGCCATTTTTTAGCCCAGAAATGCCCTTCTAAGAGGTTTTACCCTCTTTTTGATACTGAGGGTAGGAAAACAGGCTAGGAAGGCTTACAGGGGCATTTCTGAGGCTTAAACAATATTAACAGAAGAAAAACCAAAGGGGAAAGGATATGGCTTTTGTAATTATGAAAAGATCGGGGCATAAATTAGATAGCTGGCATCCTAATGCTAATTGTTTAGGGAGATTAAAGGAAACAATATCTTTCAGTAATAAATCTTATACAATATTTTCTAATAAACAAGAAGCACAAGGATATATTGATATGATGAAAAAGGGATTGTCTGATATGGATAAATTTAACCTTCCAGAACAAGAGAAAAATATTCAGAAAATTGAGAATCTTCTACCTTCTTTAATGATTATAGATATATAAGGGGAAAGGACAAATGAACATCAACGTTGAAACTTTGGGCGAACTTATGAGAGATAATTCAGAGGTGGAAGAAGCTGTCGTGCAGGGGCACCTTAACA
>CAZIXJ010000490.1:0-2627 GCA_964542835.1 uncultured Hyphomicrobiales bacterium | reverse complement strand
AAAAAAGTCCATATCAAAATACAGGAACTGCTGAAATATTAATGGACAAAGAAATTTCCAATAATCAAAAACTTTCCTCTTGCTTCTTCATAAATAAGTACTTATATTTGTACATTAATGATTACTTAATTAGGTGCTTTATGATTGCTGCAAATTTTTCAGAGTTCAGGACTAAACTGAAAATGTATCTTGATGATGTTGAGGATAATAACGAAACTTTAATCGTAAAGAGAAAAACAGGAAAAGGTTCAGTCGTTATTTCATTGGATGAATATAATTCTATTATGGAGACTGTGCATTTGCTAAGTTCTAAAAAGAATGCCGACAGACTATATGAATCAATCAACCAGATGCGAAAAGGTGATAGCATTACAAAAGACTTGATCGAGAAATAATGAAAATCACTTTTTCAAAAAATGCCTGGGAAGACTATCTTTCATGGCAAAAGGAAGATAAAAAGATACTTAGAAAAATAAATGAACTGATCAAGGATATACAAAGGACGCCATTTGAAGGAATCGGCAAACCGGAACCTTTAAAGTTTGATTTATCAGGATTTTGGTCTCGTAGAATTGATTTGGAACATAGATTAGTATATCAATATAGAAATGATGAAATATTGATATATGCCTGCAGATTTCATTATGATTAATCTCCCTTACACCCAAAAAGTATATGACAAGATACAGGAACTGCTGAAGTATTAAAATAAGATGAAATAATTATTATAAATTTCAAAGCTCCTTTCTGAGATTATCGGGAAGAGGCTTTTATTATTGAAGAATAAATTATCCTAAATGAGAAAATTTTGTTAAGTTTGCAATGTATTCAAGATGTAAAAAATTCATTAAAAGTGAGCTGTACAAATGAAAAATTTATTTTAAAAAAAATGCTTAACATTATCTTTGGTAGCTCTTTGTATATTAGTTTTGAACTCTTTTAGTTTAAATGCTCAAATCAGATCAAGAGATATAGCGGATTCTATGACTGCTGCACTAAATGGTGTCTGGTACAGCCCGAATTTTGACCAGTTTGAAGTGCAATATCCAAAACTGAACGCTGTTCCGCCTCTCTCTACAGGAATGGATTATGAAACATTACTCTCCTACATCTACTTAGACAGTTTAATGAGGAACACAAATAGGGATATGCTTTATATGAATTACCTGACTCGCTGGACAAATACCAAAACTAAAAATGATACTATTGTGCAAGCAGTTAAATACTTGTACAAACTTGTTGATTACGATCCTGTGAGGTTTGCACAATATCTTGTTAATTTGGGAGAACCATACACCATTAATCTTAGAGCTGTTAGAGGATGGGTTAGTGAGCTTTTCTACAATATCGTTGGAATGTATGGCACTAATTCTCAATCAATGGACCACCTGATTAACTCCGATTATATTTTAAAAGTACATGTGAATTCTATCGATAGTTTACCACAAAGAACTTATCCTCCAAACAAAGGAATTTATCCGAACAAATACACACACAGGGTAAATGCAACAGTAATTGATACATTAAAAGGCAAGGTATATAAGAATAGAATTGAACAAGGAATGAACGCAATTGAAGAACATCAGGAGAAAATCCAATCTGACGTTTCGGAAATCTACTTTACTTACGGAACAGGTCCCTATGATAATAATGTAACTCCTTTTAAGATTGATCCTACACTTAAAAATTCCAGAGGTAATTTACAATTGCGTGCGGGACAAGATTTAATAGTAATATTGGAACATGATAGCTACTTATGGGATAATAACTATGATTATTTCGATTTATCTTTATTATGTGTTTATCCTATCATTGAAGGACAAGTTAAAGACGGAACTAATGTATGGAGTAATTCGGCATCTTTAAGTTATGAAGATTGGAAGGCATATTTTTTCTTGATAAGAGAAATGCTATTAAACGGAGATTATTGATATGAGAATCTATATTATCCTTTTAATAATATTTAAAATATTAAGCCTTGAAATTTATGCTGACGGTTGTACTTTGCCACTTGGATGTGAAAACAAGATTTTTCCTTATGCGTTTGTTCGTTTCACGCTGAACCAATACATACTACACTTTCAGACCGAACCAGAACCGAACTGAGTTTTAATATTGTATTGGAGAGAAAATTCTTAGGTCCGTTTGTTACTCATTTCATCCCATTAATAGTAATATCAATATTTTTGTTTACAGTTGTGATGTCCACATCAGATAAATTAAAAGATGAAAAAATTGGTTTTTCGGGATTCGGAGTTTTAGAAATAAGTGCTGCATTTTATTTCGTAGTAATTATTGCACATATTGATTTCAGGAATTTTCTTGGTGTTCAGCAAATTATCTATCTGGATTATTTCTATTTTTTGGTTTATATAAAAATACTTGTATATGCAGTTAATAACGTTCTCTATTATAAATATCCTTCAAGCAGATTCATTCAGGAATATAACAATTTATATCCCAGACTATTTTATTGGCCCCTTTATCTTGGGCTAATATTTATTATCACATGTTATGTGTTTTATTAGATTATTATAATTTATATTATATTTTTTGAGTTTATACCAAGTTGCTTTCAATCGTATAATATATTTCATAAGAACTATATGTTTTCTCATTGCGAAACT
>CAZIXJ010000489.1:0-2629 GCA_964542835.1 uncultured Hyphomicrobiales bacterium | reverse complement strand
GCCGGATTGCTGTCGAACATTTTGTTAAACATTTGCAATGCTTCCTGCTCTTTGCTCAGGTCTTTCGATATTCCGAAGAGGACTTCTCTGCCGTCCCATTTTCCGAACCATATTCTGGTTTCCACAGGTATCAGCCTGCCGGATTTGCTCATCAGAGGCAGAGGGCAGTAATCCCTTTTTCCTGCAAACATATCATCAAAAATCTGAATCGCTTTATCTTTATCATCCGGATTATGCACATCGAGTACGTGCATTTTGTTTAGTTCTTCATTTGAATATTCCAGTTTTTTATTTACGGCATTATTTGAATAGAATATGCTTCCATCCTGATTTGTGATAAATATCATATCATTCATTGATTCAAAAAAGGTTCTGAAATTTTCCTCGCTTTCCCGTAATTTTTCTTCAGCCTTCTTTCTTTCATTTATGTCAATATGCACTCCTACAGCCCGGATGGATTTATCTGATTTTTCGTCCTTGTAAGTCTTTCCTTTTCCGAGTATCCATTTGTAATCTCCCTCTTTGCATTTCAGGCGAAATTCAATTTCATATGGAATACCTGCCTCTATGCTTCTCTGTATATCAGGCATTACGTTTTTGGCATCATCAGGATGGATGAGTTGCATAAAGGTATCAAAATTCATAGGCAGTTCTTTGTCTTCATAGCCGAGCATAGTATAGTATTTCGGGCTGAAGTAGGTATTGCCGGTAATCAGATTCCAGTCCCAGAAGCCATGCTCTCCTGCATCCATAGCAAGCTCGAGTCGTATTCTGTTTTCTTTCAGTTTCTTCTCTATTACCTTCCTTTCGGTAACATCATACTGAAAACTGATAAATCCAACTGTATTGCCATATTCATCTTTTAATGGATTAATGCTTGCCTGAGAGTAATAAATTTCACCGTCTTTTCTGCGGTTTTTGAATATCATTCTCTCTATTGGTTTATTTTCAAGTTCTTTCAGGTAACCGGAATGAAAATCTATTGAACCGGGGTCGAAACTGAAAATAGCAGGATTTTTTCCTTTTACGTCATCAAAATCATATCCGGTGATTTTTTTTGCTGATTCATTGATATAATCAATTTTAAAATCTTTGTCAGTCTTGATTACAGCAGCATCAGCCTGCTCTACCACGTCGGACAATACTTTAATTCTTCTTTCGCGTTCCTTTCTTTCGGTAATATCACTGTGCGAGCCTGCCATCCTGTATGGAATTCCTTTTTTGTTGCGAAGTGCTTCTCCTTTTGCAAGTATCCATCTGAAACCTCCGGATTTGTGCTTCATTCTGAATTCTATTTCATATTTTTCAACTTTTCCCTGCATATATTCATTTACATAATTCTGCACTTTTTTTACATCATCAGGATAGATTAGAGATATAAATGTTTCGAAGTTGTTTTCAAGTTCAGAATCTTCATATCCGAGCATTTCTTTCCATCTTTTTGAGAGGAAAAGTTCGTTTGTTTTTAAATTCCAGTCCCATATTCCTTCATTAGTGCCTGCTACGGCAAGTTCGAACTGCTCTTTTGTTTTTTTGAGTTTATGGTCGGCAATTTTCTTTTCTGTAATATCATAAATGTAGCCGTGCCAGATTACGCTTCCGTCCTCCTGCTTTTCGGGATTAGCCTGTCCGTGCAGCCATCTCAAACCTCTGTCGGGCAGGTTTACTCTGTATTCATCTTCCCATATTTCGAGAGTTTCGAAAGATTTTACAATAGATTTGCTTACTCTTTCTCTGTCCTTAGGATGTATTCGCTCAAATACAATCGAAGCATCTTCCTTTACTTCATCCGGAGTAACCCCATAGATACAAATAATATTATCCGATGCAAAGGGAAATCTGCTTCTGCCGTCGGGATAATACTGATACTGATAAATTGTACCCGGCACCTGAGCAGATAATTTTTTAAGAAGTATATCTCTATCTCTTAATTGTTCTTCAGTTCCTTTTAATTCTGTAATATCGTGATGCGCCCCCAGCATTCTGAGTGGTTTTCCGTTTTCATCCCGTATAGCTATTCCGCGGCAACGTATCCATACCACAGAGCCGTTTTTGTGAGTATATCTTAATACCTGGTCGTAAGGAATTTCAGGATTTTGCAAATGAGCATTTATCTTTTCTTTTGCTTTTTCGAGGTCTTCCGGGTTTATAATATCCTGCCATGCACTTGCCTTATGTGGCATATCTTCGGGAGGGTAGCCGAGTACATTCCAGAACTTAGGATTCATCCACTCTTCTTCGGGATTTTCCAAATCCCAGTACCACAAACCATCGAGGGCAGCTTCCTGAATAAAATCAAATATTGTTTCATCATTTTTAATTAAACCGTATAATTCTTTTTTTAAGTAATTTTCTTTTTGCATTTTTCCATAACCGTAATAATTGACTATTCCAAATATACTAAATATTAGGCAGTTTATCAAAGATTGGGAGATGAATATATAAACTTGTTCCTTCCTGCTCTTTGCTGCTTATGTTTACTGCTCCTCCGAGAAGCTCACTCAATCCGTTTACTATGGAAAGCCCAATTCCGTTTCCGTCAAATTCTCTGTTTTTGCCTGATTTTACCTGCTCGAATACATTAAATATGGAAGACAATTTATCTTCACTTAAACCTATTCCTGTATCA
>CAZIXJ010000488.1:0-2629 GCA_964542835.1 uncultured Hyphomicrobiales bacterium | reverse complement strand
AGACATTCTTGTCTGACGTTGAAAAATTAATAGCTTTACTTATTAGTCAGCCCCTTGGTATGTGTGTTTAGGTGCATTAAATATATTAACCCTCAGGATGTTTAGATACTTCCTGAGGGTTAGTGAGTTTTCTTTGATTAAAAAATCTTATTAATGTCCGCCACAGCCACAGGCGTGTTCGTTATTAGGATTGTTGAACACAAAACCCTTGCCGTTAGAGTCATCAACGAAATCAAGAGTAACGCCCTGCAAATAAAAGAGTGATTTTCTGTCGATTACTATATTTACATTATCTATTGTAATCTCTTTATCCATTTCCTTTACTTCGGAATCAAATCCGATAATGTATTGAAAGCCTGAGCATCCACCGCTTTGTGCTCCCATTCGAAGGAAATAATCTTCAGGTACGTTGTTGCTTTCTCTCACTGCCTGTATCTGATTGAAAGCGTTGTCAGTCATATAGATTTTATCTTTATCTTCAGCACCGTTTATTTCGGTGTTTATTCCTATCAAATTAGTGTCCGTCATAGTTTCTGTCATATGTCCACCTTTTATTATAAAATTTACAAAAAATTAATATTCATCATAATTAACGATTACGTCGTCAGATATTGGATGAGCCTGACAAGTTAATACGTAACCATCTTCAATTTCCATATCCGTAAGAGCGTCATGCTCTTCCATATATACTTTGCCGGATTCAAGTTTTGCACGGCAGGTAGAGCATGCTCCAATCTGACAACTGAAAGGAGGGTCAAATCCTTCTCTCTGAGCAGCAGTCAGAATGGTCTCATCAGGTTTCACCGTCATTTCAAGTTCTTCATTATATAAAATTACTTTTACGTTTCTGTCAGTTAATTCATCTTCATCAAAATCAGTTACAGATTCAGGTTTGGTGTTCTTTTTTTGAGTTACATCAGGCAATTCTACCGTAAAAGACTCTTTATGAATTCGGTTTTCATCAACATTTTTTTCAGCCATTACTTCCTGAATATCATCCATCATACCCTGATGACCGCATAAGAAATATTCGTTTTCCTGATTTGAATCAATAAATTTATCAAAAATATATTTAGTTTTTTCTTTATCAATTCTGCCTGTTTCACCTTTCCAATCAGATGAAGGTCTGCTTAAAAAATGATGAAGTTCAAATTGAGCAGGATATTTTTGTTTTAATTCATCTAATTCTTTTTTGAAGATTATGGAATCTTCATTTGTGTTGGAATAGAAAAGTTTTATTTTGGTATCCGGTTCTTTTAGGAGTGCAGTTTTTATAATTGACATCAGAGGTGTAATACCGCTTCCGCCGCCAAACATTATGAAATTTCTTAAGTTATCCTTTTCAAGTTCTATTGTGAAATTACCCAGAGGAGGCATTACTTCGAGCACATCACCGTTTTTTATTTCATTGTTCAGGTATTTGGAAACAAAACCATCTTCTTTTTCTTTGATTGCGACAGTGATATTATCGGATTCAGCAGGGCTGCTGCAAATTGAATAAGCTCTTCTTTCCTCATTTTCAAGAGGAATTTTTATCGTTACATACTGTCCGTGTTTGTATTCAAAAGTATCTTTCAATTCATCTGGAATTTCAAATTCCACAGAAACAGCATTTTCAGTTTCCTGAAAAATATTTTTAATTTTTAATGGATGAAATTTTAGTGCCATTTTGACCTTGTTCTATATTAAAAAAGACCTAATTCTAATTTAGCTTCTTCTGACATCAGTCCCTGATGCCAAGGTGGATTAAAAGTTAATATGGCTTTGCATTTTGTTACTTCAGGGATTTCCTCTACTGCCATCTCCACTTCTTTTGGTATTCCTCCTGCTTCCGGACAATTTGGAGCAGTCAAAGTCATAAGCACCACCACTTCATTTTCTTCAGTAATGCTTATATCATAAATCAAACCCAAATCATAAATATCTACCGGTATTTCAGGGTCATAAACAGTATGAATTTTTTCAATTACTTTATCTTCAAGTTCCTGTGGAGTAATTTTGGTATCAGCCATTATATCTTATTAATCAATTTAACAACTTTTCTTAAAGATTCGACGAAAATATTAATATCTTCTTTTGTATTGTAGAAAGAAAGTGAAGCCCTTGCAGTAGTTTTTACTCCGAGCCTTTCCATAAGCGGCTCAGTACAATGCTGCCCGCTCCGTATTGCTACTCCTTTCAAATCAAGCATAGTAGCCAAATCGTGAGAATGAACACCCGTCACATTAAAAAGAATTACACCTGTTCTTTCTTTAGGCTCTCCATAAACAGTTACTTCATCTATCATACTTAATTTTTCCAAAGCATAATTCAGAAGTTCTGATTCATACGATTTTATGAAGTCAAGCCCGATTTTATTAATATAATTAATTGCTTCTGCAAGTCCGATTGCACCGGCAATATTAGGAGTACCTGCTTCAAATTTATTAGGCAAATCTGCAAATGTAGTTTTTTCAAAAGTTACGGTATCAATCATATCCCCACCTGTTTTGAAAGGAGGCATTTGCTCAAGTAATTCTTTTTTACCGTATAGCACGCCAATTCCGGTAGGTGCATAAATTTTATGTCCCGAAAATGCTAGAAAATCCACATCAAGCTGCTGCACATCTACCTGCATATGCTGAATAGA
>CAZIXJ010000487.1:0-2633 GCA_964542835.1 uncultured Hyphomicrobiales bacterium | reverse complement strand
ATATGCAAATTAAGACAAAATATTCAGAAATAAAAAGGATTAATGAATAAAGAACAAATAAAAAGCGAATTAACCTTTTTAAAAGGCGTCGGGGAAAGAAGAGCTAAAGTACTTGCCGAAGAAGGTATATTTACTCGAAAGGATTTGCTGTTTTACTTTCCGAGAGCATATATTGACAGAAATGCTCTCCAGAGTATCAATCAAATAAAAAAGGAGCTTTACGGCAATAATGAGATTTCATCTTCTTCCGGTATGAGCTTTAATATAAAAAGCGAATATACAATAGTAGCAAAAGTCTCTTCAAAAGAAGAAAAAGGGTTTAGCAGATACAAACGATTTCTGATAATGTATGTAAAAGATGCATTCAACGGCACCGCAAAAATTGTATTTTTTAACAGAGCAAAGCTGTTTAATCAGATTTATCAGAGAGGTATGTTCCTTTCTGTAAGTGGAGTTCCTGAAATTGATTCTTATTCCGGGCTTGTTGCATTCACTCATCCCGATATTGATATTATTGACCCTGCCGATGCAAAAATCTATGAAGAAGGTGGCATAGTACCCAAATACCGAATTACAGACAAAATGAAACAGGGTACGATAAATAATAAAATTTTAAGGAAAATAATAAAAAACATTCTTAACGATGAATATTTAAAGCTGCAGGAAACTTTACCTGATGATTTAAGAACAAAACATAATTTCCCTGAAGCAAAAATTGCAATTAAAAATTTACATTTTCCCGAAAACAGAGATTTGCTGGAAAAATCCAAAGAAAGAATTAAGTTTGACGAACTTTTCTATTTCAATTTTTCACTGAAACTAAAGCGGGAAATTCAAAAAGACAGATATAATGCACCAAAAATACAACCAAAAAGCAAACTTGCCAGAGAATTATACGAAAGCCTGGATTTCGACCTGACGAGAGACCAGAAAAAAGTACTGCGGGAAATTGCAGGAGACATTAGCACCACAAAACCAATGAACAGACTGCTTCAGGGAGATGTAGGCTCGGGAAAGACGATAGTGGCTGTTCTTACTATGCTTCAGGCAATAGAAAGCGGATATCAGGTAGCATTTATGGCACCTACGGAACTTCTTGCAGAACAGCATTTTCATACACTGAAGAAATTTCTCGAAAAACTCGATTTAAAAATAGTACAGCTCGTAGGCGGACAAAAAAAGAAAGTCCGTTCAGTTATATTGCAGGATATAGTAAGCGGTGAGGCTAAAGTAATCGTAGGTACTCATGCACTCTTTCAGAGTGATATCCGCTATTTAAAGCTCGGACTTGTAATAATTGACGAACAGCACAGATTCGGTGTGGCGCAGAGGGCAGACCTTATTCAGCTTGCTTCGGATTCTTTTGAAGATACAGATAATGTATCTCCTCATATTCTGGTAATGTCAGCCACCCCAATACCGAGAACGCTCTCTATGACATTTTACGGTGACCTTGATATTTCGGTAATCAAAACAATGCCTAAAAACAGAAAGCCCGTAAAAACAAAAGTAGTATTTGAAAGCACGAGAAATAAAGTATTTGAATTTATAAGGCAGGAAATAAAAAAAGGCAGACAGGCATTTATTGTTTACCCTCTCGTGGAGAAATCCGAAAAGTTGGAACTTAAATCAGCAGTAGAGCATTATGACATAGTAAATGAAGAAATATTCCCTGAATATAATTGCGGACTTCTCCATGGACAAATGTTCTGGTACGAAAAAGAAGAGACGATGAATAATTTTCTGGAGGGAGAATATCAGATACTCGTTGCTACTACTGTAATAGAAGTAGGTATAGATATACCAAATGCGACCATAATGCTCATCGAAGAAGCCCAAAGATTCGGGCTTTCACAGTTGCATCAGTTACGCGGAAGAGTAGGAAGAGGAGCTGATCAATCATATTGCTTCCTGATGACGCAAGATAACTTTAAATATCAGATAAGGAATAAAGCACAGAGAGAGGAAGAAAAAAAAGCTGCTATTATCCGCTTAAGAACTATGGAAGATACTACCGACGGATTTGAAATAGCTGAAGTAGATTTAAAATTGCGAGGTCCAGGAGACGTAATGGGAAAAAGGCAATCGGGTTTGCCTGAATTTCAATTCGCCGATTTGATAAAAGATACAGAAATAATTGAGCGTGTAAAATATGAAGTAGAAAATATTTTAAAAAAAGATCCGCAATTAAAACAAGAAAAATATCAAGTTATTCGTAAAATATTAAAACAAAGAGCAAAGAATTTCGATTTCTTTAATATTGCATAATGTAAAACAAAAAAAAGAAAATAAATATGAAAAAAATTATCATTATAATCAGTATGATTTTTATCAGCCTGAATCTATACTCCGAGGAACCTCTTGCAGCGTATAAGTATCAGGGAGAGTGGCACTTTATTGATACCGATGGCAATAAGATGTTCGAGCCTCCGGAATTTGACAATCTAGCCGGATACAGAGACGGCTTATTCCTGATGACTAAGGTTGAGAATAATAAAAGAAAATGGTTTTATACCAACCTTGATGGTGAAATAGCGATAGAAACTAACGCCGATATGGCAAGACTTTTCAGAGAAGGCAGAGCAATAGTAGCATATTTTGAAGACCCCGACGGAGCAAACAGAAAATACGGA
>CAZIXJ010000486.1:0-2638 GCA_964542835.1 uncultured Hyphomicrobiales bacterium | reverse complement strand
ACATAATACTGTAGAAATAAGCTCCATTTGTCAAGTCAGAAATATCAATACTGAATTCCTGATTGCCGCCGCTGAGGCTAAAGGAATTTGTCCCGACTATCTGACCACTTAAATTAAAAATTTGAAGTTCAATATTTTCGACATTAGCTTCTGCAATTCTTAAAGTAAGCGAGCTTCCCATATCTACAATCTGATGCATTAAGAGAATACCTCCATCATCAAATCGTTCACTTCTTTTCATTAAGTCTTCGGGACTAGGAACATAACTATCCCAATCCTGAACATAATCTTCACGGTTATCCGTATCATCATGTCCTATATAATCTACGTAAATATCACAATTGGTATCTTCACATTCTTGTGGAGGAGTTGTATAATTATCAGGTGGTTCTGGTAAAGGTGAGGTTGAGCAGTTTGCTCCCGTTCCTGATACATAGCCCAAATCCTGCACTGTAATATTATTATTTGTATTGCAAGCTCTCAACTGCCTTACACAACATCCTGTGGAATCGCAAGGAACTTCTACATCAAAGAAACCACCTTGATTATCAGATACCTGCCAGGTTGACCAGCAAGAGTTTTGCACCACTCTCCATGTATCACAGCAAGTAGTTTCTCCTTCAATATATTGAGGGCACCAATCACCTAGTTTTTTCACAATATCGCCAATTGCTCCTGGAAGAGCAGCTTTGAAAACATCCTCTCTCGGATGATTGCATCCTGTACCGCTTTCTTTTTCGTATCCCAATATTTGTATATCCTGATAACCACCGGCATTTTTCCTGTATCTGTAAGTAACTCTGTACTCGCAACCGTCAATTTCAACAATAACACCATCATCATCAACAATCCATGGATCCTCAAGATAATCAGGAGTACAAGCCTCTTCACGTTCGTGCAGGTCTGTAACAGGGCAGAAGACTTCAATACTGTATGCTTCGCAATACTCAGTAAGAGAACCATTTACATAAAGCCTTACTGAAACCTGAATAGTTTCACCTGCTTCTATACAAGCATTAGGGTCCATATCTAAATCTATCTCACCGTTAGATGGCATTGCAATAATATTAGAGTCGAAATCTTCGACATCAATCACATCACCGTTTTTATCACTAATGATATACGAAACATCATACCCCGTGAAACAATCTTCATACAAACTGTCAATATTGAATAATGCACTAATTTCACATGATTCAGGTGGACAACTTCCGCTGTTTTTATCAGCACTGAGTATTATCCAGCCGTCAGTCATATAAGTAGGTGGGCAGGAGCAGCTATTACACTTCAGTTCATAATCTAAAGTATCGCATGCAACACTATCAACACTTACAACATAAGAAATATCCATCGCATGTCCATTGGAGCAAATTTCGCCGTTTGCATTCAGAGTAATCGGTTCACCGTCAGCATCAAAGTACTCTACCGTTACATCAGCCAAACTGCAAACAGAATCTGATTCAGAAGTCACAATAGGCAACCAACAACAAACAGAATCAGTTTCGTTTGTTTTTACAAAAGAAACATCAATAAATTGACAGCAATCAATATCACAAGTCAAATTCTTATAGAAGAAACAATCCTCATCTGCAAAGAAACTTGTTTTAAAACCAATAATCAATTCCATGGATTCATTATCAGAAAGGCACCTATCCACTTCAATCAACTGATGATTTTCCGGTATAGAAATATAAGGGTTTTGATTAATACCATCATCAAGTGAATAGACACTATAGCAATCGTATTCTTCAGGAATATCGAAGCTGTAATAGACGTAACATTCAGCAGTATCACAATCACCACCTCCCTGCTCAATAAATACATTAACCCAGTCGCTTATATCAGGCGGGCACCCACATTGAATATCAAAAGTATGCTCATACGTGCAAGTATCATTATCCACTACATATTCAATTATAATTGTTTGCTGAGGTGGTTCAGTGTTTTCATGATAGCACAATGCATCAGCAAGGATAATCGGTTCTTCTGAAAAAGTAACATAATATTCTGATAAAATATCATTTGTCGCTTTATCTCTGATAATTACCTGAAGAGAATCATAATCGCAATATGAATCAATAAACGGTATGATTTCAAGATCTGCACAACATAGCGAATCAGTATATTCTTTGCATTTAGGAATTACATTATATTCAAAATAATCAAAGCAATAGCAAGAAGATGAGTCGGAAGGACAATACAATGATTCGTATAGAGGTGAACATTCAGTTTCTAAGCTGTCACCATCAATATTAAACGGTTGAACACTTATGAGTGCAGGATTAACATCATTCAAACAAATATTTAGTAGATAAAAACTGTCATTAGGTTCTATCGATATTTTTTCTCCTGAAGTTAATTTCAAATCAAAAATATTTGGGTCTGCATTAAAATCATTAGTAAGAATAGTAATAGGTTCGTTACAAAAATCATTAGCAGAGCCGGAATAATTTAATCTAAAACCATCATAAACAAAACTGCAATCAGTATTATTATCCAAATACAATGAAATACAGCAGTTACAACTATCCGGCGGAGAGTCATCAATTTCTTTTCTTAATTGAAGACTCTCAAAATTATCACAATTACAATCACAACTGACCTGCAATGAATCAATTAATATACATTTCGTCTCATT
>CAZIXJ010000485.1:0-2641 GCA_964542835.1 uncultured Hyphomicrobiales bacterium | reverse complement strand
ATGAATTAATAATCAACGACAATATCAAATCTGTACTAAGAGCATCAAAAAGGGCATTCCGTGAATCTCTCTGGGATAGTGTATGCTTTGATAAAGCACTTACCGTAAAGCGTATGCTAAAAAGAAGAGGCGTACACACTACAATATATTTCGGACTTATGAAAGACGAAACAAATATGCTTAAAGCTCATGCATGGCTCAGGTATGGAAAGTATATAATTACAGGAAGAGCCGGAATGGAAAAATTTACAGTTGTATCATTTTTTAGTTGATTATTAATATGTCTATTACTTTTGGATTTTTAAATAAAAACGGCAAACCTGCTGAACTCAGCAAACTTGATAATTTGAAAAAGGCTTATGAGAAAGTCCCTTATGACAGTTATAAATACCAATTAGATGGAGCTTTTGCATTAGCCCATATGAATATTGATGTTTTTAATGATAATCCAATAGAGCAACAACCGTTAATTTCCCCGTCCGGTAGATATTTGGCATCTGCAAGAATAAGGATAGATAACAGAGAAGATTTAATTAAGCAATTAGGCATAAGCGGAACAACTGATATAAAATCACTTTCAGATACATCACTTTTTCTGTATGCTTTTGAGAAATGGAATACGGATGCTTTCGATAAAGTAATCGGAGATTATGCTATTGTAATATGGGATAAGCAAGAAAAAAATATTTATATTTCCAAAGATATGGGCGGGCATTATCCTCTCAATTATTTTGAAACTAATAATACATTCTATTTTGCATCTACACCCAAAGCTTTTTTCGGATTAGAGGAATTTAATAAAGAAATTAATTATCAAACATTAATAGAAAATATGTTGCCGTTTCCTGTCAATATCAATCCGAGTTCTACTTTATACAAGAACATTTTTGCTTTTTACAAATTTCATTATTATACTGTTAATCAAAATGGTATTGTAAAACGGGAAAGACACTGGAAACCTGAGTATTTAACTAAAATCAATTACAAAAATGATTATGAATATATTGAGCATTTTACGGAATTATATGAAGACGCTGTAATAAAAAGAATTAGTAAAGATGGGCAAATGGGGTCTTATTTAAGTGGCGGTTTGGATTCAAGTAGCGTATCAGTTATTGCTCATGATTTTCTTCAGAAATCAGGCAGAAAAATCAATTCTTATTCATCTGTACCACAATATCCTGATAAAATGCCTGAGAGACGTAATAGTATTTCAGATGAAACTTCATTTGTACAATCTATTTTAGATATGTATCCCGGCATAAATCAGAAGTTCGTGAAAGCTCCTGATTTTTATCCTGTTGATGCAATGGATATTGATTTGAAATACAATCACTTATATACTTCAAATTTTCAGAATGGTTATTGGCACTGGAAAATTATGCAGGATGCAGTAGAAGACGGAGTTAATGTGATTCTGACCGGACAGGCGGGCAATCTTACAATTTCAAGAACCGGGGCTGATTTGATTGAACAACTTATGAGAAATTTTAATTTTTCTCATTTAATAAAAGAAGTAAAAGCAGAAGCTAATTTGAAGAAGAAATCCTTTTACAAAGTATTTGCGGGAAATCTTTATTCAATTATTGTGAAATATCTTAAAGTATATTTTCCTGACAAACTTGATGATACTCTTAATCGCGATTATTTAAATCCTTTTATTAATGAAGTATTGGAGCATTATAATATAATTGAAAATTATAAAAAATCCTTAATATCAGAAAAGAAAATTAAATTCAAAAGTGATATTCCTAATACTCTCGTGAATATGAGAATTTTGCAAATGCACATCTCTCCAAAAGGAGGCAACCAAAATATTGATTATTTGTTGCAAAACAGAATTGAAATGAGAGACCCGACAGGTGACAAAAGAATAAATGAATTCACAAAAAGAATACCGGCTCATATTTTTAAGCAAAAAGGTATGGAAAGATATTTAATACGAGAAGCAATGAAAGGGCGTCTGCCTGATAAAGTAAGACTTAATCCTTTGAGAGGCAAGCAGGCAAAAGATTTATCATACAGAGTGAAACTGGACATTAACCGAATTGAAGAAACATTAAATAGTTTCGAGCATCCGATTATAAAATTTGATATGCAAAAAATTAATCAGCGCGCCTGACCCGTGAAGGCAGGCGCTGGCGTAAAACGATGCCTGCGGGGACCCGTTCCCGCAGGCCCACCGGCATCAGCGCCAGTTCCGCGGCTGCTCCGGCCGATTACCGAGGATATCGTCGATGCGCGTCATGATTTCCGGCGTGAGCTTATCCTGCAGGTCAAGGGCCTTCATGTTTTCCGTGACCTGTGCCGCTTTGGACGCGCCGGTGATAACGGTACTGACGTTGGGGTTTTTCAATGCCCACGCCAGCGCCAGCTGCGCCAGGGAAGCACCAAGGTCGTCCGCCAGGGGACGCAGATTTTCAACCGTCTCGATCCGCTGACGCCCAGTCTCGCTCTCGTAGATCTCCCGTAACCATTCGTATCCCGGAAGCGTCAACCGACCGTCGTTGATCCCCTTGGCGTATTTCCCGGTGAGCACGCCGCTGGCAAGGGGACTCCAGATCGTCGTCCCCAGACCGAAGTCCCGGTACAACGGCGCGTATTCTATCTCAACGCGCTCACGGTGAAACATGTTGTACTC
>CAZIXJ010000484.1:1914-2654 GCA_964542835.1 uncultured Hyphomicrobiales bacterium | reverse complement strand
CTTCATTTCTCTTATCTTCCTCAATTAAAGTGATTAATTCACCAAAGATTTTTGAAATATTCCCTCTGTTAATTTCATCAATAATTAGATAATAGTTGTTATCCGGGTCATCTAAAGCACTATCAACAAATACTTTTAATGAACCTTCTTTTAATCCAATGTTCATAGAATTATTGTTCTCTGATGGTCTGAATCCCTCTATAAAATCTTCATAAGAATATGATTGATGGAAAGTGATGAATTTGATTCGACTTTTTAATTCATCTATAAAATCATCATTTTCCTCTACAACATCATTTTTAACTGCATTAAGGATTTGCAAGTCATTATTTTCGTTTTGTTCAATTTTATTTATCAAATATTTATGAAGAAAAGTCTTACCTGTACCCGGAGGTCCATAAAGGATGATGTTTTTGATTTTTGAAGATAGGTTATCATTTATATTTGATGATTCTTTTGTAGCTTTTGGTTCTTCTTTATTACTAACATCTATTTTCCTATCTTTCATCCATTTTTTACTCTTTGAAACATATTCATAAGCATCTTTATACAATTTGATAACCTCCTTATCTTCTGAACCAATTTCTTCCTTGCCGTCATACTTATGTAATAAATTGAAAAATTGGTCAGTAAGAAAATATGGTGGATATTTTGATAATATTTCTTTATTATCCAAAGTTTTTACAATCATTTCTTTGATTTTTTCAAGACCAGTTAATATGTTTTTTCCTTTAATTTTC
>CAZIXJ010000484.1:0-1904 GCA_964542835.1 uncultured Hyphomicrobiales bacterium | reverse complement strand
AGTGGTATTTCTTTCAGGCCTTCATCTTTATTATCAGAAGGAGCAGCCAACCAGAATAAGATCTCTCTAATAACAGCATCTATGTTATTTTTAATATCTACATTTCTATCATTGTCTATAAGTTTTTTCTTAGATTCAATTTCTAATAAGTCCTTAGCTTCTTTTTCTTTTAAATCATTAAGTAAATTCTTCAATGATTTTCCAAAAACTATAATTTTTTCTTCTTTTAAATCAGTATCTTGTTTTAATTCAAGAAATACTGAAAGCCTTGTACTTTGAGAAATTGAGTGTATAAGCCCATCTTTCCACTCATCTGTATATAATGATTCAAGGGCAGATTCATTTTTTCCGGAATAAAACAATCTTAAAACTCCTTCTAATACGGTATTTTCATCTTCACTGTTTAGCATATTAACAGCTTCTTTTACTTTTTCAGCTCTTTCAATGAAATTTAAATCAATATCTTGACCTATTCTTCCCTCGTTACTGGAAATGATTAAATTGCTATACTGTTTAATGAGATTCTTTAACTCATCAGAAGCTACTAATTTATTTGTGTTTGGTGATTCTTTACTCATTTTTCTGCTCAGTTAATTTGTTTATTAATAATTTCTTTTAAATTTTCTTTAATTTTATCCACGTATTCATTATATTTAAGATTTTCTGCGTGCAAACTAATTGTTCTTGCACTAATTTGTACTTCGCTGTGTTCAGCGGTGCCATTCATTGTAATGTCTTTTTCTTCGAATTCAGTATTTACTTTTGCAGGATAGAGCAGCATTACTTTCCTTTGATGAACAGGAAAATCATAACTCATACCGTAAGCATACATCTGATACAAATCAGCATCCGAAGGGTTTTTGTTAAGTAATTTGTACTTAGTGTCAATTATCAGTTTAGCCTCCTCCTTATTATTTGTTTTATTAATTAGAGTAATATCCGGTTTTACTTTTTTCTCGCTTCCTATTGCAATTTTACTGTTCTGAATTTCAACTTTATAATCCAGTTCGGTTTCCATTTCTTTTAAGATATTTGCAATGAATTTTTCAAATAAATCATTCATATTAAAAAGAAATGTAAAACCTTTTTTCTGAATATCCCGAAAATCAGCTACAAAATGCTTCAAGAGCATAATCGCCATCATTGCAGAACTTTCAAATCTTATATTTAGTCGGTTGAATGTAAAATTGAACAGATATGGATTAATCCTTATGCTATCAGTTTCATCAAATGCGAGTTCGAGTCTCTTTAGACTTTTTCGAATATCATTTTTGTCACTCCTTAAAATTTTTGCAGAATACATAAAGAGCTGATTAAGCAAATTATTTTCTGAAAACTCATCAAAATCACAATATATTTTCTCATTGAAATAATTCCTGCGAATATGCTCCTGAATCATCCATCTGCCTTTTAGCACATTCAAATTATCCTGCTCAGAAATATACTCCCTGTAAACTCCTTTGGAGATTTCTCTCCATACTTTATCAGTATAGATTTTAATCAAAATATCGAGCAAGGTCAGCTCTTGTCCATCTACATTTTGAATAAAATCTTCGTTCTTGAGCTTTATATTATAAGCCTTCAGCAACATATAAAGCAGGTATTTTTGATTATCTTCTTCTTTATCAGAAATTTTCGGTAATATCCTGTAAGTTTTTTCGCCATCAGAAAACAAACCACAGTATTGATTAGCATAAATCTGACCGTTTGAAGATGTAAGATAATCCTTGAGAGGATGGTAGTTAGAGCTATTTAATACAGATTTTAAATTTTCTAAATGGATAGAGTTTTTATCATCTGTAACTTCCAATCTCTCATACTCATACATCGTTACCAATTATACCTCCCCAAATTTGGTGTTATCAATTTTTTATTTTTATAAAAATATTCTTTCAAATTTTAAA
>CAZIXJ010000483.1:0-2656 GCA_964542835.1 uncultured Hyphomicrobiales bacterium | reverse complement strand
TTTGATTATGATGATAAAAAAATTCGTATTTTTTCTATAACCCTATTTTTTTTCTTTCAGATTATTTTAGGTAATGGAAATATGAATCAATTTGAAATGGGAACTGCGATGTATAGAAAACTCGGAGCAAGTAGTCACTTTTTTATAAAAGATCACTGGCATGTTGGAATTTTTCAATCGTTCTATATGGATGGAAATTTAGGGAAAATGCCATATGTTGAAATGAAAGATCAACATACTAGTTTACATCATAAATCTGGTGAAAATATTTCGATAACAAACTACAGTGCTGATTTATTAACGTTAAGACAAAATCTAATTACTTCCTTTAAAGATGGATTAACCTATTATGGAACTTATAGTGTAAATAATATTCCTCCATCTGTACGAACAGGTATTATTTCAACATCAAATGAATTAAGGAGTGTAGATTCCTATTGTATGTTTGATATGCTTCAATCCGTTCTACCTTTTGATTGGCTTGGTATTGTACCGTGTATTGCAGCAATTAGATGTGATGGTGTAATTGAATATGCTTATGAAAAAAATAATGTGATAGTATCTAATCCACCTTATAATATTGCAAATGGTAGTTGTAATGATGGTATAGAAACGATGGCGTAACACGAGCACCAAATGTTGGAGTGTGGATTCATAATTCATCATGGGATGATCAAACATCAATAACACATTCTCCAAGTTATAATTGGTCATTAAAATGTCAAGTTACAGATTCTAATGGGGATACTGATGAAGATATCATGTCAAGTGGGATTGTGCAAAATATGCATGAGAACATCCAAAATAAATCAATATTGCAAATTCCAAATGATGTAATTTTATTTCCAAATGTACCAAATCCTTTTAATCCTATCACTCAGATAAAATTTGGATTACCTAATTCTCAAAAAGTTCAAATTGATGTTTATTCTTTAAATGGGAAAAAAATAAAGACTCTTTTAAATAATAATATGAATGCAGGGTATCATACAATAATTTGGAATGGAACAGATAGTAATGGTGGAAAAGTATCATCAGGAGTGTATCTATATAAACTAAGAAGTGGTAACAAAATTTTTACAAAGAAAATGATTTTTGCTAAATAGTATTTCTAAACCTTCCAGAGAGCATTTCTGGAAGGTTCTTCCTAATAAAAACTCTAACATTTTGCTGCACCGAACACCTTTGAGCAGCGCCGGAGTTAAAGTTTTGGCTCGCGTTTCAAAGTTGTGGGCGGAAGATATTTGGCGAATTTTCATTCGCCACCGGTGTCGGTGAGCAATCGTTATGTGTATAAATAAGTCGCTTCGAAGATGAAAAAATGAGGTAGTAAAAATGTCTAAAAATAATATTTTTGCAATTTTGAGTATTATCATTTGTATTATTATATCTTGTGATTCTGATTCAAAGTCTCAAGATTTAGACTTCTTAAATACTGTTTGGGAATTACAATATTTCAATAAAAAGGGTGAAATAATTAAACCTAATGAAGATCAAGTTTATACTATTCAGTTTGAAACCGATAGTACATTTAATGGAATAAACGACTGTAATGATTTAATAGGAAAATATATTTTATTACCAGAAAATAAAATTGAGGTAATAAATGCTGGTGGTTCTTATGCAAACTGTGGTGATAATTCTTTGTTTTTGGACTATATGTCTGCCCTACAATCTGCTGAATCTTATGAAATATCTGGAGATAAATTGACAATGTTCTATGAAAATAAATCAAAATTAATATTTTATGGACAAGAGTTTTAAATAGATATTGTAAAAAAATATTTCAAAGTTGGTAACATTACTAGAAATTCATTAATATATCTTTAAATCAGTATAGTAATTAAAAAAGAAAAACAGACCAGTGAAACAAAAAGATAAAATTATAAATTATTTAAAATCAAATAAAAAGAGATTGCAAAGAGAATATCATCTTACAAAAATTGGTATTTTTGGTTCTTTTGCTTTGGATTCTTATTCTGATAAAAGTGATATTGATTTACTTGTTGAATTTGAAAATAATGTATCCGATTTATATACAATTAAAAATAAAATAAGAGAAGAAATTCAAAATCAATTTAATCGTCCAGTAGATATTTGTAGAGAAAAATATATTAAACCAATATTTAAAGAGCAGATAATATCTGATACAATTTATGTTTAGAACATCTCATAAAGATTATGCATGTTTACAAAATATCTTAGAATCAATTGATAAGATAAAACAATACTCAAATGAATATAAAGATGCAGATGAGTTCTTTGAGCAATCAAAATCATTTGATGCAACAATGATGAATTTCGTAGTAATTGGAGAAATGGCAGAAAAATTATCTGATGAATTAATAGAAGAAACACAATATGATATAGATTGGTATAAAATCAGAGGATTTAGAAATATCATTGCTCATAATTATTTTGGCATAGATGCCGAAGAAGTATGGTAAATTATCCAAAATAGCATTCCTGTATTAGAAAAAAATATTCAAAAAATAACAAGCATTTAATAAAGGCACATAACGAATCTACTTCGCATCCTGATCGCCCGTACCCGGGCGTTCCCGATGCATCGGGACAAGTCCGTCAAAGCCGGATTTTCAATAGGTGTTGAACAAACTCTGCTGTTCGAAGTTGGACTATATGGAATTTGCTAATT
>CAZIXJ010000482.1:1670-2678 GCA_964542835.1 uncultured Hyphomicrobiales bacterium | reverse complement strand
AGCAGGCTTGGATATACTATACGTATGTCCAAATGTGATATTTTATATAATAAATAAATTTTGAAAATAATTTTTAGGAGTTTTCATATGAAAACAATAATCATAATTCTAATAAGCATTTTATTTATCATCAATAATAATGAATTAATTGCTGCAAATGAACACCCTAGTGATGATGAATTTGCCGGAACTAATTTAAGATTAGATGGCAATGTATGGCAACAATTTGGATTAAAAGGTGCATGGACAGTTCAAAATCTTCAATATGACGGTGGTGACTTCGTTTGGGGTAATTGGAGATGCAATCCTCCCGGAGGTGAATGCCGAAGAGGTGACTGGCTAACAAGATGGGCTTCAATAAGTTCACCAACTCAACCCGGTGATGGATGGTGGCAAAACGATGAAGGCGAATGGGAGCCGCCTTTACCTGATGAAGAAGGTCTTTGGGAATCTTACTACTTTCTTAATGTTCCGGAAAATTATGACCCTGAAACCGGTCTTTATTATTAATTTATAATTTTTACAGGGCTATATCAAAATAACTAATTGTTAAATGGTATAGCCCTATAATAACAGGAGGCAATTATGTATAAAAGACTTTTACTGATTATTTTAATTTATTTGGCATTTTCATGCAATTTAAATATGTCAAAAACTTTTGAATTATCTTCCGATTTAATAGTTTCTGAAAATAAATATACTGCTGAACTTCCGTATTCTGATGAATTTAAGAATGCCCAACTACATATTTATAAAAAATGTAGTGAATTTCCACATATCAGATATGAGAGAATTGATTTTAGAAAGCACAAAAACAAGTTAATTGCTGAATTTGCATTAGATACATTTGTTTATATGGCAACATATTACATTGCTGATAAAAATGGGATTAGTAATGATTTCAATTCGATTGAATCTATTGTATATAAACCGGACACTACATTGCATTATTTTAGTTATTTTGATTTCCTGCTTGAATCAAATACAGACGAATATAAAAATATATTT
>CAZIXJ010000482.1:0-1660 GCA_964542835.1 uncultured Hyphomicrobiales bacterium | reverse complement strand
AATCAAGAACAAATTTTCCTGATGAAATTGGTATATATGCTATTAAATGGATGTATGAGGGAATGAATAATATTACAGTAAAAGATAGTTTAGCATCTGATTTGAAATATTTAAAACAAAATTTTCAGGATAAAACGGATTATCATTTTATAATGACAATCGGAAATAAACTTATGAAAAATAAAAAAGAATTTGATTACCATTTTAAAGAATTAGCTAAAAGCCATAGCAAATTATTTAATTTTGAGAATACAGTTAATATTTTGAATGATGTTATAAGTTCAGAAACAAAAAACTTCAAAGAGTTCAGCCAAAAAATATTACCTTTGATTAAAAATAATCCATTTTCACATTATACTGTCAAAAGGATTTCATCTGTTATGAATTCCCCAAATGATTCTATTTATGTGAAATTGATTAATAAAGTAATTAATAAATATCATTATTATTATTATGATTTACTTTTAAGTAAATACAGAATATTGACTTTCAGATTTCTTCCTGATTCGAGCGAAACTCTTGCCATAATTGAAAAAGAATTTTATGATGTGTATGATAATAATATAATGATAATCAAAAATTATGGGCAGCTGCCTAATTATAAGGTTTTTCTCGAGTTTAATTATCATCACAATTATCGAATGAAACAATTTGAAGATGCGATAGAAATATGTAAATTAAAAATTAATCAACATACAAAAGAAAAAGAATATAATCTTTTGCCAGCTCAGTATTGCAGAATTGGTGATATTTACAGCAAAAATATTAATAATCACGACCTTGCCAAAATTAATTATATTAAAGGCTATGAAATAAAAAGTAATAATAAAAAATGCGAAAATGCATTAAAATCATATTATGATAACTACACAGGCAAACTTGATTTTGATAAATGGGTTGATTCTTTAAAAAATATTAATCTTGAAAATGAAAAGGTAGCAGAAAAAAAATTGCCTGTTTTAATATCTGATACTAATATTGACTTAAATAATCCTAAAAAGGATATTATAATCAATTTTTACAGCAATACTTGTAGTGCCTGCAATTTTATTTTGTCAGATTTAGATGAAAATTCAAATCTGATAAACGAAACCAACATTAGAATTATTAATATTAATTTAGATACAGAAGACAAAAAAATTACAAAATATAAAAATTTAAGTAAGTTCGATTTAAAAAACAAATCCGAAATAATTAATTTTTTTGAAATAAATCAAGTACCTGTTGTTGTTTACATTAATTCTTCAGGTGAAATAGTAAATATTGATAATGGTGCGGGCCCAAATTGGAGTTTGTCAGATAAATTAATTCTTTTTTAAAGATTTTTTCCTATTAACTGATGATTTGGCGAATAGGACTTTACAGAAATACACAAGAAAATCATTTCAAAGAAATAAAAAATACAATCCCGCAGAACATAAATATTCTGCGGGATATTTTTTTTCCTTACTAAGAGCATATTCAAGGATTGTAGGCAGGTAGAGAAAAAACAATTTTCTAAAAAAAGTTTTTACACATAAGGAATCCCTCTGCCCCTTTCTCTGTTTGAAAAAGAAGTAAAATTACTTCCTTCTGTAATTTAATTTCAATATTTAATTTTTCCTTAAAAACAGATAAATAGAATTATCATAGACAATTAGAACAGTAATACCAATTCGCT
>CAZIXJ010000481.1:0-2678 GCA_964542835.1 uncultured Hyphomicrobiales bacterium | reverse complement strand
AATATTTTTTGTTGTTCTGAAGTATGTTATATGAATGAAAGCCAATTGGTATTAAGGATGCTCTGCTTGGCTTTTTGCTATGATAATAACCAACAAAAGAATAAATGCAAGGGAACAAAAAAATGCAGAGAGTTAGTTTGCATTAAAAAATCAGCGGATACCGGTAATCGCCTTCTCAATTTCTTGCAAAGCAATCTTAATATGCCTCTCTTCCACGTAGGTTTGTCCGCAGACGAACCTGACAGTATATTTACCGTTCAGTTTTGTATGGCTTAAGAAAATTTCGCCATTAGCATTTATTTTTTGCAATATCTTTTCATTTAATGAATTTAATTCGGTTTCCGGCAAATCACCCGGATTATAGCGAAATGCAATTACGTTCATCACTCGTGGTGCAAGTAATTCAATTCCGGAGATTTTTGAAATTTCCTTTTCAAATAATTCACCGTAATTTATGTGCTGTCTCAGTCGGCTTTTTATGCCGTCTATTCCAAACATACGGATTACGAACCAGAGTTTTAATGCACGGAATCTTCTGCCCAGTGGTATTCCCCAGTCGCAGTAATCATTTACCTTCCCGTAAGATTTGGTTTTAAGGTATTCGGGAATTATCTCAAATGTATCAAGTAAAGCTCTTTTATCATTTACGAAATAAACCGAGGCATCGAAGTTAGTGAACATCCATTTGTGAGGATTGAATACATAAGTATCTGCATATTCTATTCCGTCGAGAAGATATTTATATTCATCAAGTAGCATTGCAGTGCCTGCATAAGCAGCATCTACGTGAAACCAGATATTATTTTCGTTGCAAATTTCTCCGATTTCACGGAGGTTATCAAAAGCAAGCGAACCCGTAGTGCCTACCGCTGCTATTACACAGAGAGGCTCATATCCCGCTTCAATATCCTGCTCAATATGTTTTTTTAATAAATGATAATTAAGAGAGTAATCATCAAATGTGGGGATTTTTCGTAAATTATTGCTGCCGATTCCTGCAATTTTCACTGCTTTCTCTATTGATGAATGAGTTTCGGTAGAGCAGTAAACCGTATATTTTTGATTTGTAAAACCCTCTTTGTTGATGTTGTAATTACTTTTGAATTCTCTTGCAGTAAGAATAGAAGCCAGTGTTGCGGATGAGGCGCTATCCTGAATTACTCCGTGCCATTTATCGGGCAGTCCCATTTCTTTTTTTAACCAGTTTAATACTCTCTCTTCCAGTTCGGCAGCTATGGGCGAAGTTTCCCATTTCATACACTGTGCAGCAATGGAAGATGTAAGCATTTCGGCGAGTATAGATGGCTCAGAAGTATTTGCCGGAAAATAGCCGAAGAATTTCGGGCTTTGCCAGTGAGTAATTCCGGGCAATATAATATTATCTATATCATTCATTATTTTTTCAAAATCTTCAGGTTTTTCAGGGGGATTTTCAGGTAATTTATCATAAAGTTCATATGGTTTTACCTTAGATTTTACGGGATATTTTTCGATGTTTCTATAATATTCTGCAATTTTTTCTATTACTTTTCTGGCTTTATCTTTAAAACTTTCAATATTCATCAGAGTCTTTCTCCGTCTTCTTTAAAAAATAAATATTTAAATTTGTCAAAAATAAAATATACTTCATCTCCTATGTCGCAAAGTACATTTTTATTTGTTCTCAGGCATTTTAATTCTTCGTTTGTATAGAAATAAACGAAAGTTTCATTCCCGAGATATTCAATGTTTTCGATTTTAGCTTTAATAAAATCAGTATGCTCTCCCGGAGAATGCAATATATCAATATGCTCGGGTCTTATTCCGAGAGTATATTTGCCTTCCTGAATTTTATCGGGATTTTTCAATAGTTTCCTGCTAACACTAAATATATTTTTTTCGTTGTTTTCTTCGAAGATGTATCCTTTTTTTGCTTCAATTTTTCCATAGAAAAAATTCATCTGTGGGCTGCCGATAAATCCCGCCACAAAAATATTATCAGGTTTGTTGTATAAATCTGACGGAGTAGCAATTTGCTGAATAATTCCTTCATTTAAGATAACTATTTTTGTACCCATAGTCATAGCTTCAGTCTGGTCGTGCGTTACATAAATTGAAGTAGTCTTAAGTCTGTCGTGAATTCTTCTGATTTCTGTTCTCATCTTCACTCTGAGTTTTGCATCAAGATTTGAGAGAGGTTCATCGAAAAGAAAGAGTTTTGGCTCTCTTGCGATAGCCCTTGCAAGAGCTACTCTCTGTCTTTGTCCGCCGGACAAATGCTTTGGTTTCTTTTTAAGATAATCTGTAAGCCCTGTGTAATCTGCTATTTCATTTACTTTTTCTTTTATCAGTCTTTTTTTATATTTTAAAATTTTTAAAGGGAATGCAATGTTTTCAAATACAGTAAGATGCGGATATAGTGCATAGTTCTGAAATACCATTCCTATGTTTCTCTTTTTTGGCGGTAAGTCATTGATTACTTTATCTCCAAAATAAATTTTTCCTTCAGTTACTTCTTCCAAACCTGCTATCATTCTAAGGATTGTAGATTTTCCGCAGCCTGACGGACCCACAAGCACAAGGAACTCTCCCTCATTTATTTCTATATCAGCTTCTTTTACGGCTTTTGTACCGTCATCGTATGTTTTACTGATTTTTTCGAGCGTTATATTCATATCCTGTCTGTTTATTTTATTATT
>CAZIXJ010000480.1:0-2680 GCA_964542835.1 uncultured Hyphomicrobiales bacterium | reverse complement strand
CTTCCCATGATATTGCAGTCAGGCTGCCGTCATTATGTACAGGATAAAATGCACCGTACTTAAAGCCCCCAAAAGATTTTTGGGTGATTGCTATGCCATCGGTATTTCTTGTAATTTCACCACCAAATCCACCGATGTATTCCAGCGTTTTGCGGTCAAATATCTGAAATGTATTATTTATCTTGCCCTGGTCCACGATAATATAGTAGCCCGAGCTGTCAGCTTCGCAAGCCCATACCACAATACCTTCGGGTTCATACAGAAAATATTTATAAGGAATTACTACACCGGTAAAATTACCTTCTACATCATAAATCTTCACATTTCTGTGTTCTTCATGTTCATCGGCAATCAACAGACGATTGTACGTTCTGTCAATAAGCAGAGATTCTACTTTATGCAGTATTCCATTTCCGGAAGTATCACCAAATGCACCTTTGTGATTTGCATTAATCTTTCCGTTATCTACAGTAAAGGAAAACATATGCACTCTTTGCCCCAGGCTGTCTGCCGGAGGAGTTTCTTCATCGGGAGTTTCATAATTATCCGTTACATAAAGCTGATATTCATCATTATGATAATCAACAGTAATGCCATATGGTTTTCTCAAAACATCATTTCCAAAATGTCCTATCGGATTGAATTCCGGCAGAGAAAACACCTGTATTCTGCGATTATCCCTTTCCACAATAATTGCCATATCGTCAATTACAGCAATGCCGTTGGGTCTTCTAAGCTCCCCCGCTTCTTTACCTGTTTTGCCGAACTGAGTAACTTTTTCACCGGTTGCAGCATCAAACACGATAATTACATTACCTTCCTTGGCAGTGGAAAGGAGCCAGTTCTCCCCGTTTTTCCCGTGCCAGATTGCAGGACTGTCCACATTATCGCCTTCGTCATACTTTGTAGTAAAAACTTCTTTAATCAAAGATGGTTCAGGAACCACTGACACAGATTTAGTGATTTTATCCGGGCTTTCAGTTTCCTGCTTTTCATCACAGGATGTAAGCAACATAATAAAAATACTTAATAATACAATTAATCTTAACATAAATCAAACCCTGAAATTATTATAAATCAAATTTTACACCAAATTGCAAGCGAACATTGTAGTATTCTCCCTGCATAAGTCTTGAAGAAATTCCCTGATAATAATATAACGGCTGATTCAGTAAGTTTATTGCCTCTCCGTATATACTGATTTTTGGAGTAATAAAATAGTAACCGCTTACATCAAGAAATACTGCATCATCATAATATCTGTCATAAAATGCTTCTTCGCCGAATTCATCTACATAATCAGAAGCATAATTTACGGAAGTCCTTATAGAAAAGTTTTTGCTGTCATAAGAAAGTGCAAAATTAAGAGTATGCTCGGCAGTACCTGGAAGCATAATATCATCATCTTCACGTCCTTCAATTCTAAAATCACTTACATTACTTGTAGTGTAAGTATAATTTGCATAAATTCCAAATCCTTTCCAGAATCCCGGCAGAAAATCCAAATGCCTCTGCGCTGCTACTTCAAATCCGAGTATTTCTGCATTTCCTGCATTAAGAGGCTTTTCATAAGTATCCCAAGTGCTTCCTTCAAACTCATAATCTTCACGTGTTTCAAATGCAATAAAATCCTCAATATCTTTATAAAAAACTCCAGCTGATAATATTCCAACTGATGAGAAATACTTTTCAAACATTAAATCGAAATTCATCGAAGTAGTAGCTACAAGTTCAGGATTTCCGATTACAATTTCATTATCCGACACTGTAATTTGTCTGAATGGAACAAGATAAAAATAATTTGGTCTTGCCAAAGTATTTGTCCATGCAGCTCTGAGCATTGAAGCATTTCCAAAATCATATTTCAAATGGATTCCCGGCAATACGTTTAAATAAGATTCGGAAACTACATCCGTAAGGCTTGCTGCATTTTCATCTGCATCGTATTCATATCCCTGATATTCAAGAGATGTATTTTCAAATCTTACTCCTGCAAGCATAGAAAGCTTAGAACCTAATTTCTGATTCAGCATCAGATATGCGCCGATTACATCTTCAGTAGCATTAAAGTTTTCGGCAGTTTCTTCAATATCTCTTTCCTCTTCAAACTCAGAAGAATTCTTTACATCAAGACCACCTAAAAATTCTTTAGTAACGTGGTGCCCTGTTTCATAATCTCCTGCAAGAAAATTATCTTTGGAAGCATCTACAAGATTATCCAAGGTATTTGACATAAAAGCATCTTCGTCAAGAGGCGTATATTCATACTTTTTGTTATCGCGTTCTTTGGTCTTTCCTTTATATCTAACGCCTGCTTTAAGACTGTTTTTATATTTATCTTCAAGCATAGGAATTTTAATGTTTAATCTGAAATTGTTATCAATATCATCTGTGTACTGAAATTCTTCAGTAAGTCCGTCCACAACATAATCAGAACTGAAATCAGCAGATGAAGAAGGAGTAACACCAATGATTTTCGGAGCACCACCATCAGAAAAATCTGTTTCCAATGTCAAATCTTCAGCAGCATACAATATTTCTCTTTCATTTGGTCTTTCTTCAGAAGCCTTACTATATGAAGCAGCCCAGTCAGCAGAAATTTTACCGAATTGATGTTTACCGCTTAAAGAAAAATTCATCATCCTCTGGTCTTCCAGACGAGCACTTTTTACGTTGTCAT